>JBAZHM010000056.1:0-6375 GCA_041652355.1 Candidatus Micrarchaeia archaeon
CAATGTCTGCAGCAAGCTTTTGTGTTGCGTTAAAAAGCTCGTCCCGACCGCTGTAGGCAATGCCCATATTCAAAACCAGGCCTCCGTTGCGTTCAGGATATGCGCTCTCGATTTTTGAAAACATGCTGTTAAGGTCGGATGGCAAAAGGTCGCGCTTGCCGAAGAACCTCACGGTTACGCGGTTGTCCTTGTAAACTTTAGATTCAAGGATGCGCTGTGCGTGCGACTTCATGAGCCGAAACAAAAGCGAAAGCTCGTCAGTTGACCGTTTTGAGTAGTTATCAAGGGAAAGCGCCCAGTACGTGAGCGTATTTATGCCGGAGTCTCCACACCAGCGCACGACTTCTTCGGACTTTCGGAATCCCGCAAGGTAGGCCTGCTCGACTGCGATGTTGTTCTTTTTTGCAAAACGCCTGTTCCCGTCAGGGATGATTGCCAGGCTTGTAAGGGTCTTGTGCATTAGCTTGTTTCCCTACCTTTCAGCGATATGCTGATTAACCGGTATCATAGCTATTATTTCACATGGCTAAAATATTTATTGGAAGGGTCCAAAAAGGCGCAAAATCGTTCCAGACCGACATTGCAGGCAGTTTCTTCTCCAGATTATTGGGAATAATGTGGCAGGGAACGCCTCTTCGAAAGCCTTTTTCAAAGCCGCTTTTTTTTGAGTTTGAAAACCAGGCGACTGCTTCAAATTCCACCCACTCGATGTTTTGCTTTGTGCCCTACGATGCGGTTTTTATTGATGCAAACTGGACGGTTACCCAGGTCATGCAATCGATTGCGCCTTGGAACCCCTGGATAGTCCCGGAAAAGCCATTCAAGTACTTAGTTGAGATGCCTTCGAAAATGGCTGCAAAAATGGGAATTCGGCAAGGCACCAAGCTTTCGCTCAAGCGCTAATACTTGTTTTCTCCCCAACGCATCAACTGCCAGTTTAAACTTCTTAGACTCGACGCTAAACTTTTCGTCTGGCAATAATTCTTTTGCGAAGGTGCAATTAATTGAGCCGGGTAGTTGGGTGGAAAGTAGCTGCGTCAAAAAAGGCTGCAAGCGACCAGCTTGCAATCGAGCCTGCGTTTGAGTTTTCGCCCGTCGAGGAGGCGGTTTTTGCAAGGGCGTCGCAGGAATATGCAAGCCTGGTCGAATCCTCCGGCGCTGAATTATGCGCAACAGAAGAGCTGTTTTCCAAGATAGTGCGTGCAATATGCGCAAGGCACAGCAATGCCGGGCTTACTGCAGGGCAAGAAAAGAAAATCGCGCTTGCTGCGTTCCATTCCTTCAAAGGCTATGGCTGCCTTGACTTTTTGCTCTATAGGCCCGACTTGGAAGAAATCACCTTCGTAGGCCAAGACAAGCCGCTTTACGTGTTCTCATCAAAAAAGAAAGCATGGCTTTCCACAAACTGCTTCCTCTGCTCGGAGCGCTTTGCAATCGCTGCAATAAACCGCATGGCCTACAAAAGCGGGAAAAGGCTGTCGTTTGCAACCCCGCGGCTTGATTCGCAGCTTGAAAACGGGGGCAGGCTGCATGCTTCCTGCCCGCCAATAAGCCCAGCAGGCGCATCATTTTCCATCAGGCTTTTTCCTGCAAAGCGCATGAACATGTCAGACTTGGTGCGGTTAAAGGCAATCACAAAAGATGCTGCGGCTTTCCTGTGGTTTGCAATGCAGTCGGACTGCTCCATGGTGATTGCAGGAAACACCGGCGGGGGAAAGACCACCATTCTCAATGCGCTTTGCGACCTTGTAGGCATGCGCGAGCGGCTGGTGCTTGTGGAAGACACTCCCGAGCTAATGCCAATGCAAAAGCACGTTGCCAGGCTGGTGGCTTCAAAAACGCCAGTTTCTGAACTTGTAAAGGACACGCTGCGCATGCGGCCAGACCGCGTATTCGTGGGGGAAGTGCGTTCAGCACCGGATTGCAAGGCGCTTTTTGACTGCCTGCTTTCAGGCCAGGCGCGGGGCACCTATTCCACGTTCCACTCCGACAGCGCAGACGAGTGCCTTGGGCGCATGAGGCTAATGGGCGCAACTGACCATGACTTGGGCTCGCTTGACTTGATTGTTGTTGCAAGAAGGATTCCCGTTTACGATGTGCAATCCCGCAATGGCATTGAAGTGCGGAGGGTAACCGAAATCTGCGAAGTGTGCCCACAAGGCAGCACGTTTGTCGCAAAGCCCATATTTTCCTACGATGCCAAGGCTGACGGGTTGGCGTTTAGCGGCTGGGACGGCAGGCTAAGGCAAAAGATATTTTCATGCCTTTCAAACATCAACGAAGCTGACTTTGCAATGGAGTGGCAAAAGCGCGCTGCGTTTTTGGAAAAAAAATGCGAAGGCCAGATGGCAATGCGCGCAGAAGAATACCTTTTTGCGTGACTATCGCAATATGCGAAGTTTACGCGCTGTTGGGCAATTTGCTTATCTTGCCATGCAAACGTGCTTTGGGCCTTTTGGAGAAAAGTGCGTCTTGCAGCTTCTGCAGTAATGCATCTTTTCAAGCGGCTTTCCATAATGTGAGCAGACGATTATCCTGCAGTGCGTATGGCCTTTTGTGTGGTGCTCTGCATTCACGTGCCCAAGGCAGTTTCCCGCGCATACGTAATAGACTGCAGGCTCGAAAAAGATTTTCTTTTGCATTTTGCGCAATGGAACAGAATGCGAAAGGAATGCATGCGGCTTTCTTGCAGTAGCCTTTGGCTTCTTTGCATTTACTTTCTGGTTCCTTGCAAGAGCGACCTTCTTTGCTGCAGCCTTTTTTTTCATTCAACTCGCCATCTATCAGAGAATATGCTGCATTTAAACGCAGCTAAATTATATGCGCCGGAAAAGACTGCTGGGAATAAAAAAAAGCAGGAAAGGCTTTTTGCAGCCTTTCAGTCCATAAGCCAGGTAAAGCCGATAAGAAGTATCGGAAGCCCGACAAACACCGCAGTCAGCGTCACGCTGATTCCGCCCATGCCGTAGCCTACCAAAGTGCCGCCTATGAGCATTGACATAAGGCCGCGTACTTTTGCGTTTACGTTTATCACTTTCCTAGGAGCTGGCACTGCAGCTGGCGTTGCCGCTGGAGTGGGAATTTCTTGCGCATTGATTGGAGGTTTTGCCAAACAAATCACCATCATGTTATACTAGGGCGCAATGGCCCCGAACAGCTATTACTGTTTTGGGGGTTTAATTCTTTTGCCTCAATGCCGGCATTGCTTTAGGTCGTGTGCTGCTTTTACAGTGCAAAAACAAACGGTTTAAATATCTCAAGATAGGACTAATCTTTCTGCACTGCCCAGGGGGGCTTTTTGGGCAAAGCGTGCAGTTGGGCAATTCGTGTTTTAAGGGTTTTTGATTTTAGGAGGTAGAAAATATGAACGAACATGGACTTGAGCATGCTGGTGAGCATCATCACTACGGTCATGTAGGTTCCAAAGGAAAGATTCCAACATACACAGTATATGCCGTAGTGGCGCTGGTGTGCTTGGTAGTGGGTTATTTTGCATTCGGCATGGTAAACCCTGCAAAGACTTGTGCTGCAACAAATTCCACCGTAGGCACTTGCCCGGTTGCAACGGTTGCGCCAACAGCAGACCTTGCAAAGACAAAGGCAGCTGTTGCGGAGTATCTTACTAACCTGATTATGACTTCCAACAAGATTACTGATGGCGTCAATGTTACCATTTCAAGCGTAACTACCGAAGGAAACATGAATGTCATGAACTTTGACGTGGTATTCAATGGCGCGAAGGTAAACACCGGCATTGCATACGTGGCGCTTGACGGCAAGAGCATGATACTTGGAACGTCGTTTGACCTTACCGACCCGATTGCAAGGCCGACTCCTGTTGTGCAGGTAAAGTCTGCAAAGCCGGTTGTTGAGGCATTCATAATGTCGTTCTGCCCTTACGGAACGCAGGCAGAGCAGGGCCTCAGCCCGGTAGTACGGCTCCTTAATGGCACTGCGGACATACAGCTGCACTTTATAGTAAACGCAGACGGCAGCTCGCTCCACGGCCAGGCGGAATCCGACGAGGACGCAAGGCAGCTGTGCATTGCACGCGACTATCCTGCAAAGCTTTGGGCTTACGTTGATTACGTCAACGCAAACTGCACCCTGACCGACATTGGGACTTGCTGGAAGAACGCATCCAATGCAGTTGGCGTCGACTCTGCAAAAGTCCAGTCATGCTTTGACAAGGACGGAGCAGCTTTGCTTGCAGCAGAAGCAGCGCTTTCAACGCAAAAAGGCGCATCAGCCTCGCCTACGCTTTTCATCAACGGCGTGTTGTATGAAGGCGCACGCGACTCGAACAGCTACAAGACTGCAATCTGCAAAGCATTCAACACCGCGCCTTCGGCTTGCAATGCAACGCTATCCGGCGATGCAGTAGCAAGCACTGGAAGCTGCTAAAAGCAGAATTAGTTTTACCGGCAGCGCAAGTTGCCGGTCCCTCTTTCTTTTTTATTTTTTTAAGCAGCGCCAAGCATCCACGCAGCAATCATTATTGCGCCCAAAAAATAGGCTATTTTTGCCACGCTGATGCGCTTGACTGCCTTAAGCAGCGCATCGATTGTGATGTATCCGAACACAAAGCTTGAAAGCGCTAACAGCAGCCCGTCTGCTATTGGGAATGAAAACGCAGCTCCGCCAAGGTAAAGCACCAGTTCTGCGCACACTACTGTTGGAATGCTTAGCAGAAAACTCAGGTGGAAGCTGTTTTCGCTGTCAAAGCCGCGCCAGATGAGCCCGGTTGTGCTGGTGCCTGAACGCGAGACTCCAGGAAGCACGCTTAAGCCCTGCAGTATTCCTGTAAGGATGCCGTCTTTCCATGTGACGCTTTCTTTTTTCCTCTCTGCAGGCCTTCCTTTCTGGCTATCCAAAAGAAAGCCGGTGAGCATGAGTCCGGCTCCCATCACTCCAAACAATGCGCTTGCGTTTAGTGTAGGAAAGAAAGTTTTTTCAAGTAAAAGAAGCGGAAATCCAAGCAATCCCGTAAACGCAATTGCAGTAACCAGGAAGCCGGTCTCGCCTTTTTGGTACGTGCTGATTTCAAGGGGTTTTTTGAGTATTGAAGAGAGCATTTGGGAAATTTCCTTCCGGAAATAAATCATCGCAGCAAGGACCGTCCCTATGTGGACGTACAGGAGTATTGGCATTACTGCTGCCGGGTCGCCGCCAAAAAGCGAAAGCCAAGTTGCAGTGACTTGTGTCTTGGAGCTTATTGGCACCCATTCTGCAATGCCCTGCACCAGGCCGAGCGCAATTATCGTAAGAATGTCCATTTGGTTTTCACCATTTGCTGTATATAGGCTATTATGCCATTTGCGGCTTAAATTGTATTATGCCAGCATTCTACCGCCTTGTTGACGGCACCATTGAAATCGACGGCGTGCGCATGCACCAGACTGCACGCAAGACGCCCATTCAGGACTCGCAGGACAAAGTGCGCGCGCTTGGAGTCCGCGCAGGAAGCCGCGTGCTTGATGTGTGCACGGGCTTGGGGTATTCTGCAATATCCTCAGCGCAAAAAGGCGCAAAGGTCACCACACTGGAAGTTGACGAGAACGTCTTGGAGCTTGCAAAAACAAACAAGGATTCCGCAGAGCTCTTCACGAGTCCGAACATAACCATCACGATTGGCGACGCATTCGAGTCGATAGATGAATTTGCGGACTGCTCGTTTGACTATATCCTGCATGACCCGCCGCGATTTTCCTTTGCAGGCGAACTATACTCACTAGCGTTCTACAAAAAGCTCTTCCGCGTGCTTGCCAGGGGCGGAAGGATGTTCCACTATACCGGAAACCCCGGTGCTCACAGCGGCAAGAACATGACCAAGGGGTTCAAGCAGCGGCTTGTGGAAGCCGGATTTGCAGGCGTGCAGTGGCAGGAGGGCTTGCAGGGCTTTCTTTGCCGCAAGCCCTGAAACGCATTGCCTTGCTTATAGCGAAACCGATTTTGCTGTATTGCGTGCCTATTCAATCAGTTTCTTTTGCTTTTTGCTTGGAACTTTTTCCTCTTCCTTTAGGTAGATGTGGTAGGTTGTGAATGGTATTTCGATTCCCGCCTTGTCAAAGCCCTTGAGTATTTCTTCGCGAACCTCGCCTGCAACAAGTTCGGTCTCAAAATAGTTGTTGACCTCATAAAGCACCTTGAACTCAAGGCTGGAGTCTCCGAATTTCTCCAGCCGCACTACTGGCTCGCTCTTTGCAATCTTTGGGTCGCGCTTTTGCACGTTCTGGACCGCTTCCTTTACAATCTTTTTTACCTTGTCCACGTCCGAGCCGTATTTGACCCCCACTGTAAGCGACGCGCCCTTCCAGTTGTTCTGGATTCCGCGCGAGAAGTTGACTATGCTGGTGGAAGTTATCTTTTCATTAG
>JBAZHM010000056.1:6385-8081 GCA_041652355.1 Candidatus Micrarchaeia archaeon
TTCATTAGGCACAAAGTATGTGTAGTTTCCGCGCGTGCGTATACGCGTCATCCTCCAGCCAATCTCCTCAACAAAGCCCTTGATTACTGCATTCTCATCCTCAAGCGCAATGAATTCTCCCCCGCGGATGGGGTGGTCTGATAGAAGGTAAAAGCCCGCAAAGAAGCTTGAGAGCGTGCTTTGGAGGGCAAGCGCAACTGCCAAGCCTCCAATCCCAAGCGCAGTCACAAGAGGTGTGATTTCCACTCCGAAGCGTTGGAGTATGATGATGAACGTAATCAGGTATATTGTGATTCGTGAAAGCCAGCGAAGGATTGGGATAATGTCTTTGTTTATCTTCAACTGGGACTTGTTCTTGGGGTCTATCGAATACTCCTGCATGTACCACGCGATAAGCGCAGTGACTATCTTGGATATGAGGTGGCCAGTCCAGAGAATCATCGCAGTCTGGAACCAAAACCCGAAGTCCTTGCCGTAAAAGAGGGAATCAAGAACCAATGGCTCTATCATAAAGTAAAGCCCAAGCAGTATTCCCAGCATCCGGATGGGCTCCTCAATCGCCTCGAGAATGCGGTCATCTAGCGTAGTCTTGGTCTTGCTAATAAGCGGCTTGATGACTTTGTTGAGTATTATTATGAAAATTTCGCCTGCAATGATCAGACCGACAAGAGGGAGGACTATGTTCAAAAGTGTGCCAAAATTTTCAAGTGCCATGAGCTTAATTGCACCTCGTTATTATTTCCGTTACTAAATTCGCAGTCCTTCTATTTAAGAGTGTAATCTGGGAGGCTGGCTTGCTGTTAGCAGATTTTTATTTTGCAGTCAAACAGGCTGTAGATTTCCTCAAGCCCGACTGGTGCCGTTGAAGGCGTGCTTATCGCAACAGCAGAAATCTTGCTGGTGCGCAAATTGTTCAAAATTTGCGAAAAGAAAATGTGTGCAGAGCGTGCGTCCTCATAACGTGCATACATTTCAACTGAATCAAAAAGCACGAAGCTTCCCCTGTTTGCTGCTGTGCCTCTAACAACCGCGCTGCAAATTTGTTCCATCGGTTGGGGAAGCAGGGTTTGTTTTTTTATTTCATACGCATCATTGTCAAACATGAGCTCTATCATCATCGCATCGATTATGATAAGCTTGGACACGTCTATCCCGTTCGACTTTAGGTATGCTGTTGCACCGTCAAAGCTGCGTGTGGCAGAAACATATACTCCTGCCTGGCCCTTTTCAGAAAGGCACCGCAGCGCTTCCAAAAGCGCGTTGTCATAACTTGCGTTTGCTGCGAATATGCATGCAGTATGGTTGCTTTTCAGCATGTCAATTTGGGAAAATGCAGCCGCACTCCCGTGGGTCAAAGCGTAAATTTCTTCCATTAAAACACCCCTCATAGGCAGCGTCCCCTTTAGCAAGCAAGCGTCAGGTGCAAAGCATGGCTTTCGCTATGCATTTCATGTTTTGTCGCATGTATTCTGTTGCTTGCGGCTTGCGAAGGTTTTAGGCCCGCCAATGGGTATTCATGGAGGCAAATCCGTTGTATCCTTTGGCGTGAACCTTTTTTGCTGTCAAAATATTTTTTGGATTGTTTATAATTCAGTTTCAGTTTATAAGCTTGCCGAAATATCTGAAGGCAGGTGGGCAACCGCCTATGAAAATCCTTTTAAAATTTAAACACGCCTTATGCTTTACTTGTATCTAC
>JBAZHM010000057.1:0-8067 GCA_041652355.1 Candidatus Micrarchaeia archaeon
ACACACCAACGATGATTGGTTCTTCAACGGCTCCATTGACGAAGTCCGCATCTGGAACCGCTCGCTTTCCGCATCCGAGATTAAGCAGCAGTATTATTCAAGCCTCAACAAGTACGCTCCTGACAAGTGGCTCTTTACTTTCATCCAGCAAAGCCAGCCTTCCGGAACGCACAACTACACTCTATACGTAGACAACGGCAATACTGTCTTCAATTCGACGCAGACTAGGACTGTGCTGGTTGGTTAGTTTTATCCAGATAACCGGTTAATCGGGAACGTTTGAATGGCCGTATAGCGGTTCGGGAGCAAAGCTCATTTTAACCTCCATCGGCATCAGTATATCATATGGTCAACGGTTTGGTTTATCCGAGTGTCGAGGAATTGATTGAGTTCAACGTCCTTTCGCTTGCGATAATCCGCGCAAAGAAGGCTGATTCCCACGGCGTCCTCAGCAACGCGAAAATAGCCGAAGCAATAGGGGAATGCAGGAACGCCGAAGGTGACGTTTACCTCAAAGCGGCGGTTCTTTTGAGGGCGCTGGTGAAAAAGCACGCATTCGCAAGCGGCAACCGGAGGACTGCGTTCATAGCCGCGAAGTCGTTCGTGGTTTCCAACAACGGTGCGTTCAAGGTTTCCGACGACCCAGAAGCGGCGAACGCGATGCGGGGCGTAAGGGAAAACCAATATTCGGATGAGGAGCTCAGGGAGTGGATTAAGGATGGCAAAATCAGGGCTTTTTCCAGACAAGTATGAGATAGTATCGGAAGAGGTCGGCCGATTCCTCAAGCTTATAGAAGGCCACCGCCGGATTTTATTCGCAATAGGCGAGTTATAACTCTTTTTCAATCCAGGCAGGAACCGAACTTGCAAGGCAGTGGCTCTTTTCCAGCGTCCCAGCCTTCCGGAACGCACAACTACACGATGGCGAACCGAAAGACAAGCAGGTCTAAGTTCGGTTGCGCCATAGGCAAGTTTGCGTGCAAGCAAACCACCCGAAATGCAAAATTTCGGTGTGAACGAGGGCAGTAGCTAGATTCGCGTTTTGCCGTGTATACGTAGACAACGGCAACACGGTGTACAACTCGACTCAGGCGAGGACTGTTGTGGTAAGCTGACGAGGATAGTAGCGAGTTAAGTTGCTGCGTGTCTCTAGCCATTTGTTCGTGTAGCAGTTTCGCTTGTAATCCATTGCCAGAGGGGGGTGGCTTGGATGTTCCCGATTTTTTTCCTTGAGTTCCTTGTAAGGAGCAGGAGTGCAGGTTTGCGTTTATGGAACTCGTGCTCAAGCAAAAAGAACAGGAACGCGTCCTGGAAGTGCGAGAGGTAGTCTTTTGTCGTGTCGTAGGACAGCCCGGTGGCTGCGCGGATTTTCCGCAGCGAAACAAGCGCGCCGGGCGTTGCCAGGAAGTGCTGCGCAAGTGCCTTGGCTTTGTCTAAGTCTTGTGTTACATTACCGTGTAAATTTGCAATATTTGTTACGTTTAACTGTAACGTTACTTGTTACTTTTGGGTATATTGGGACCTTCCCATTCGATTTTCGGTTTTGAACGGGTTTATTGCTATGCTGGGTATCTTTCCGGTGAAGCGGGTCAGTTAGTCGTATACTTTCTTCGCTCAACAAGTATGCTCCGGACAAGTGGGTGTTCACTGCAATCCGGCAGTCGCAGCCGTCCGGAACCCACAATTACCCCATCTACAGTTCGGCTCAGGTTAGACTTGTGCTGACAAGCTATGACTACTGAATGCTTCCTTTTAAGCCGCAATTGTTTTTTATTTCCTTTCAGCCAAATGTTTATTGTGGGTAAGTCCGCGGAGTCGAGTGCACCGTAAGGCGCACATTTGCATGTCTTCGCGGGGCCACTTCGTTTTTTATTTCCATAGCTCTTCTTTTTCACTATTGGCAATCTTGTTTTCGATAAGTCGGTAGTATGAATCGTCGCCGCCTGAATATTTTCTGTTCACCGCCCACGCGACAAAGTCAGTTGCCTGCAGGGCCGGGCAGGACTGGGATTCCCTATGCTCTATTGTCGCCGTGATTCCCCGTCTATTTATTTTTTCTTGGGTTCAGTTTTGGTAATTGTTTTTGGTACTAATGAGTCCAAGTCGAAGGGCGTTAACGCAATGCCAAATTTCCTTAAGGATGCGACAGTTTCCTTTCCAGCGGTGTTGTGATATACTCCGTAGTCGTCGTTTCGCAAATATGGTTCGTCATGCTTGTTATAGAGTTTTGTGCAGCCACCTTTCAACGCCGCGAAATCGACGAGGTTCCTGTACGTCTGGGATTCTTTTATCCTTTTCGAATCAATATCGTCATCCGCCTTGAACACCCAAAATACGGGGTGCATGAGATGTTGGTTCGTCTCGATTGGGGTTTTGTCAACCGGTGTTATTTTTGGAAGATCCCGGTTGTCAATGATGTATGCCAGCACTTTTTCTCCGAATTCCGGAAGGGCCGGTCGGATGTTTTCGAATAATAGGGACTTGCGGTTTTGCGCAAGCCGCCGGTCGAGGACGTCCAGCAATATGTCCGATGTTGAAATCAGCGGGTTTGCGCAGTCCCCGTTTGGGATTACGAATGTCTTGAACTTTTTTTGTTCAAATTCCTCTTCCGCCTCATTAACGTGCCCTTCGTATGCGTCGAGGATATAGCTGGTCGTATGCGGGTAAAAAAAGCGGGACAGTTTCCAAGCGCATATCCCCGGAAAAATCTGTACCGTATGTGATTCAATTAATTCATCTATTGTGCGGGTCGGCTTGGATAGCTTCAGCTTGTTTTTTTTCGAATACCTGCCATAAACGTTCACCTGGTCGTATTCGTTAAGGCGGTTTTTTGAAAACAGGGTGTATATTACGTGAACCCGGTCGATGAGCGGTTCGACTTGTTTGATAATCGCTTCCTCGATTTCCGCTTTCTGTTCATATTTTGAGAGGTCGTGGGTGCAGTAATATGTGTAGTCCGGGGCGATGCCAAAATTCGCAAAGGCTTTTTTTATGGCAGTCCTGTATAGGCTGTCGTATGCCTGGTAGTCAGTGACTTTAATACAAATTCCGACGACGGACGTGAATTTTCCGGTTGTCCCGTCTTTTTTCATGTTCGTTCTAGAAAAAATTCGACTATCTATCCCTAAGATAGTTCATGAGTTATTATTCAACTCAAAATGAGGGTTATCAATTATAGCTACGCAGTAGACTTGACCTAGCGGGCAAATCGTAATAATATACTGCCAAGGAAGCTTATTAATTCTTTTTTCATGCCTGTTTGTGGCCAAACCAAATGTGCTGGAGACGTCCTTTGCAAGGGTAGTTAATTCCATATTCGTGTATTATTTTTTTACGCAATTATATACTTTCTTTGGTCCCGTTTCCGGTGAAAACCCGTTTTTTCCGTGTTGGGCAGTTTGTGGGCGAATTGGTAGTTGTGGCAAAACCCATGTTTCGCAAATTGGCCTGATTTAGGCCCGTCTGGTTTTGTGATGATTTCGGAGATTTCGAGTTTCTTCAGTCTCGCCGGTTAACTTCAATACTTTCCCGTCAACGACCAGCGCGCACTTTGTTAGACTGAAGGATCGTCTCTTCCGCAGTCATTTGCAACCCCCTGCCGGCGCAGAAGACGTTGCTTCGGACGAAGAGCTTCTGGAAAAAATGACTATTGCCAACCCCACGCAACAAGGGCATCCAACATGTTGTTTTGTGAAAGAATAGATACGGAAAAGCCTATCCCCTATCTCTTCCGTAAGAGAATGAAAATCGCAATCGGACACAATCAGATAGCTGTTCGGAAACAATGACACTTCCGCCAGAATCTTCATGTCAGACTCTTCCGGAAGCGGACGAAAAGACGCATCGTTTTTTGATTTCCTACAAGCAAGCAGCCGGGCATTGCTTTGATGTTTTGAATAGAATGCTTGGATGTCAGGATACCTTCCGGTTGATACGTTCTCCTCTCTCAGATGGGGCGAAAGTTTGTCATATTGTTTCATCACTATCGCTTCAACCTTCGAAAAAAGATAGGGTGGTAAATCGCGTTCTTCTGCTTTTCTTCGGAGAATGTCCCGCCAATGCTTTGCCTGAGACTTTACAGTTGTGGTTATACGCAAAGGGATTCCGTTCGCCCGGAGGGTGTTGACGAAATCCCGGTTTGTTTTGTCCAACAGGCCGGAAAACCCAGGCAAACCCATGTCTCCGAATAGATAGTTTATCAGAATGGATGTATCTATGAAGACAACGGAAGCTGGACTTGGCCTAGGAATTCTGCAAGGCACTTCTTCTCATCATCACTAAGCGTAGAAAAATCGTCAGATGTCAAGGAAGGCAATATCCCTTCCTTATCCGCATAATTGTCTATGTACTCGAACAGCTCCTTGCTAGTCTCGTCCGGAACGTACAGCTTGGCCTTAAGCGTATCCACAAGCTCTCGCACGGCTATGACGATGGTGCCGACCTGGACTTTTTTCTCGGCAGCCCCCGGCATCGCAGCGAGTATCCGCTTGACGTGTTCAAGTCGACCCGACATCACATACGCTTCAGTGTTTCCTGTAGGGCCTACGAACTTCTTGGAAAGCACCTGCAGTTCATTCAAAGCCGCGATATACTCCTTGGAATATTTTTTCGCATCAGAAAGCTTAAAGTCGTCAATAAGGTTCTTGTGGGTGTACTCAATCAACTGTCTACCATTCATGTCGCGGTATTTTCCTATCACGCGGTTTATGCTCTGCAGTTCGGATGGTTTTATGTCTTTCTTGATGAGTTCTGCTAGCTCCTTGCCATTCGGGGTCAGCGCATAGTCATAGCGGTCGCGGACAAAGCCGGGGCAGGCTGACTCTTGGATATACCCTGCATTCATGCAGTCCTCCAAGGCAGCAAACTGGGTGTAACCCATCTTTTGCTCCTCGTCGGGGCAGTCAAACTTGACCTTGGCTTCAGTCTCTAGAAGGTGATGCAACTTGAACAGCTTGACGCGGCCTTCTACCCGGCCTAGGGAATCGATTATCAAAAGCAGAAACTGAACATTCCTTGACGGCAGTCCGGATACGGTCATTCTCTTTAGCCTCAGCGATTTACATTATAGCCCGAACGGGTATAAAAAACGAGTCAAATGCTTTGGGAGTCCACCGTTGCAAAGCGGGAGACACCACGCCTAAGAATATTACCCCTGGAGAGTTTAAAACACATTTTAATCATCGTCTACGTCTTGGAAACGTTCAAAATTTTCTTCCACGCTGGAACACTCTTTTCGTTCTTTGCTTATGAAATATCCAGAGTCAAGTCAGAAAACGATGCAATCGAAAAAGCCAAGGTGCATTAGTTCTTAGCGTCATTTGAGATTTTGGACAGGTACGGTATCAGGTCGAACCGCATGCTTACGTTTTCCCCCGACTTGTCTGCTGTGTTTTCAAGGAACCGGAGATCTTTGTAAAACTTGATGACCTCGTCTTTGGGATAGGCGTCGACGGTTACGAACCTGCATCCTACGTCCTTCGAGAACAAGGCAGCTCGGCCAATCGCGTGCATTACCATGAACGTCCCGATTCCTTCGTGCTGGTGGTCCTTGGACACACCGAGACGCGCGATTTTCATCGCCGGGAAGTCCTTATGCTGCTTGTCGGAGCCGAAAGCTGCGACCTTTTCCTTGTTGTCAAGCTTGATAGCATCCATGCAGATTGAAAAATATCCTACGGGCTGGTTGTGGTAGAGGCAAATATACGTGGACACCAGCGACTTTGCCTGGTACTTTGGCGAGTCAATCTTTATGAAATCGTCAAGATCCGAATCGCCGCAAGAGAATGAATCCAGGCACACGCCCGGGTTAAGCTGGACAACCGAAAGCTCGTTCTCAGGTATGAATGAAGGCATAGGGAAACACGCCCTAAAATCAGGTGCGGTGGTCTAGGAAGAGCTTTACGCACCGTTCGATGAATTCGGCGGCCTTCTTGTCTGGCTTGCGCTCCGCATCGTTGGTCGCCTTGACAAACCGTTCAGCATCCTCGCCCGAAAGTACTGGGGTAGGAGCAATGCATTTGGCCAGACAGTTTCACCTATAGTTACACTGCACTTCAGAGAATAAAATCCCCCAAGTGAACTCCTAGTTTACTAGGTGGGTGTTAAAAACTGTTTAAAGATAATTACGGGTTTAACTCTTTTTTCGGGGGTCATTTTGCTGCCAAATTTCGTGTGCAAAAGGCGCCCTTTGCAAGATTGTTAAATCCATATTCGTGTATTCTTTTTTTACACAATTATATACTTTCTTTGGCCCCGTTTCCGGTGAAAACCCGTTTTTTCCGTGTTGGGCAGTTTGCAGGCAAACCGGTCTTTTCCCATTACTCGTTTTCCTCCCTTTTTTCATACGCGAAAAAGCGCATTAAAAAGCACCAAATTCGTTCTTTGTTGGGGGAAATAATGCGTCGCGGACAGACTACTTTGGAGTTTTTGATGATACTTGGCGTCGCCATGCTCATCCTCCTTGTAACCATAACCATTTCCAACGACCAGTCTGGCTCGATTAATGTGCGGAAGGCCGAGCTTCAGGCATCCCTGGCTGCAAGCGACATCGCAACTGCTGCCCGTGAAGTTTATGCCCAAGGAAGCGGGGCTCGGAAAATCGCTTTTGTCACTTTCCCGCGTTCCTACAGCGCCTCTTTGTCTTCGATAAACTCCACTTCCTTCAACATCCACGCTGGCCGTTCGGATTATGTGCAGACTTTTCCATTCCAAATTTCAGGCACGTTCCCAACAAGGCCCGGCTCTTTTGAGTTTTTAATCGAGAACGAGCAAGGAGTGATAAACATCGGCCGCTGGCTTGCTTATGCAAACCTAAGCTCAATAGGTGCGTCGATAAATGGCGGGGACAACTATTCCGAATCCATTTCGCTTTCAAGCCTCTCAAGCTCCAGCGCCAACGTAACTGTGCAGTGCGTATGGGAAGATAGCGATGTAGCCATCAGCTGCCCGAATTCCACTTTCGTGCTTGACTCGCAGTCCGAGTCCGCTGTTAATGTATCCTTTTCTTCAGGCTCGGACACGTACGGCGTGTTTTCAGGAGTGCTTAACATTTCCGTATCCGGCTTGGGCGGAAACCAGACCATCGAGATTCCGATTTCCCTTTATGTAAATGATGTTTTCAACTCGCTTTCAAACAGAATCGCCTTCTTGCCGCCGACTCCTTCAAATGGCTTTTCCACTACGCTTGCGCAGCTTGGGGCTTCGCCTGCTGTAATCAACGCCACTGTGCAGAACATGTCGCTTTCCGAATTGCGCTTCAAGTTAGGCACTACAGATTACAAGTATTTCGACAATTCCCTTGTTGCGATGTACAATTTTGACTCCGTTGCGGCTCTTGGCGAGACTGAGGGCACGGTTGCGGACTTGTCAAACTACCACAACAACGCCTCTGTTTACGATAGTGTGCGCCTTATGCTGCACATGGACGAGGCTGACGGAAACACTTCCTTTGACGGGAGCGCGTACAAAAACAACGGCGCAATTTTTGGAAACTCCAAATTAGTCCTGCACATGGATGAGAACACCGGAGGAACCGCGTTTGATGAATCCGCTTACAAGAATAATGGAACTTGTGTCGGGATGGCTTCAATCAACGGCGCGAACGCGTGCAACTGGGTGAGCGGGAAGAACGGTTCAGGAATTGCATTCGATGGAGTCAATGACCGCATAGACGTGCCTGCGGTTGCAATCACCGCAAGCGGCACAGTTGAAGGATGGATATATGCCAATGATTTGAACTCCAAACAGGTTTTCGGCCAAGGCACTGCGGCAATAACAAAGTTTGGTGTTGACCTTGGAACAACTGGACTTGGGATGTTTGTTAACGAGATAGGTATAGTCGGGGCGCGGACTAACCAGCCGCTTGCTACCAAAACGTGGTATCATTTCGCTGCAGTACACGACAGTACGACAAACACTCAGAAGATGTACCTTGATGGCGTATTGCAGACAATAACTGGCAGTCAAACGCTGTCCACTGGCAGCGACCGGATGATGATTGGTTACAACACTTATGCTGGTGGAAGTCAATATTTCAACGGCACCATCGACGAGTTCGCAGTCTACTCC
>JBAZHM010000058.1:0-8001 GCA_041652355.1 Candidatus Micrarchaeia archaeon
TTCGAACTCTTGTTTGTTATGATTAGCAGGTCTGCTTGGCGCATATTGAGTTTCGGATTTTTTCTCACTGCTTCTAGCATTTTTTTGTTTTCCTGCGCCGTCTTTTCTATGTATTTTTCAAACATTCCTACGGCTTTGTCAAGCGAGTGTAGGTTGAACCTTACAAAGTACGTTACGTCGTTGTTGTCGTATTCCGTGTATAAGTATGCCCGCGCGTATTGTGCTGGTGCCTCCTTTATCGTCCGTGACACTGCGATGTATTCAAAAAACTGGTAGCCTCGTGAAATCAGGTACCAGTAGAACAGTGCGCGTGCGGTTCTTCCGTTCCCGTCATTGAATGGGTGTATGTATCCAATCATATAGTGGAGGATTATTGCCTTGATTATTGGGTGCAGGTAGTAGTCTGTGGGTTCGGTGTTGGCAAAACTGCACACTTGTTTTATCAACGACTCTATCTCTCGGTAGTCTGGCGGTTCATATATCGGAATGGTCGGGTCATCTATTGCATAGACTTTCACTTCATTATCCGTTCTGAACGCGCCTTCGTACTCTGGCTTTTCTAACGTGCTTTTTGTTATGTTTTTGTGTATTTGTTTGATGATTTCCGGTGTAAGCATTTCGTTGGCACTGGTGCTTTCGCGGATGTGTTTCATTGTCAGGTAGTTGTTTACTATCATTTTTTCAGAGGGATTCTTTGGTTTTCTGTTTTCTCTGAGCATCTGCTTAGCAACTACTCTACTTGTTGCAGCGCCCTCCAATTGACTCGACGCTATTGCTTCCTCCATCAGTGAGTTCGTCAGGTATTTTTTTTGGAGTGCTGGTTCCTGGGACTGCTTTTCCAAACCAATTTTGCCTCCGGCTCGGAAGTCCAAGTCGTGAAGCAGCTTTTCGATTTGGGGGGTTTGCGAATAAAGCAGGATCAGCGGTCCAAATGGGATTAGTCTGGCGTTGAACCTTCTTTGGGCTTGCAGGTATTCCCACAGTGCCGTCCGGTCTATTCCGTCAAAACGGTTGTCGTGTTTTATTTCTTCCCAGTATAGATATTCTGCGTTTGCGGTATTTGCAAGTGCCGCCATTTTCGTCAAGTCCGTTCCTGCCAACATTGTATGAAATGCCTTTTCGTGTTTTGGCGGTTTTTCAGGGAGTCTCATTCTAATCAACTACTAATTTGACATTCATTAGTAGTTGTTAGTAGTTGGGAATGGATATTAATCTATCTACTAATTTGACATTCATTAGTAGTTGTTAGTATTTGCGTCTATGTGCCGGGTTGCTTAAATACTGTTAAAAGGCGTTCTGGAGGAATCTTATCATGGCCCCTTCACTACTGTCCAAGTTCTCTGTCTTCGCTTTGTTTGCCTGCTTTTTGTTGCTTGCCGGGTGCGTTTTCCAGCCAACACCAATTGCGTCAGCAATCCCTTCCACAATTCCTTCGGCAATGCCGACTATTTTTGCCACTCCAACTCCTTCCGTTGTGGCAGTCCAATCGCATCCGTACATCAACACCGAACCCATCCAAGCCCATTTTGAGGTTGGCGAAATTTCCCGGCTTTGCGACGAGCAGGTGAACAAGTCAAAGGCTGCGCTTGACGCAATCGCAGCCCTTCCGGAGAACAGGCAGCAAGCAGCGCTTTTTGAGTTTGAAACGGTTATTGCAGATTTTAATGATGTGCTCACTCCGCTCTATTTCATGGGCTACGCCTACCCGGATGCCAACGTGTCAGCTGAAGCTTCGGGATGCGAAGTGAAATACTACCAGTTCCTTGTTGATGCGTACACTCGCAAGAATGTCTACGACATCATCAAGAAGTTCCCGCAAACAGGAAGCGACGAGGGGAGGCTTTACAACAAGACTATTGAGCAGTTCGAGCGTAATGGCCTGAACCTGCCAAAGGAGACGCTTGACGCTATCCGGGCGCTGAAGATGAACCTGTCCGCAATCGAGGCCAAGTTCAATGCAAACCTCAACTCGGACAACACGACCATACTTTTTTCCAAGGAGGAGCTTGACGGCGCGCCAACCGAGTTCCTCGACCGGCTGGAAAAGACAGCAGACGGCAAGTACGTGGTCACGATGAAGTACCCTGACTACGACGCGGTGATGAACCTAAAAAACAACGAGACGCGCAAGAAGATGCGATTTGCGTTCAACAACCGCGGCGCGCCTGTAGAAAACACCCAGCTGTTGGAGGAAGCGCTTTTGGTACGCCAGCAAATAGCAAACCTGAGCGGATACGCAAACTGGGTGGACTACCAGACCAGCACGCGGATGGCAAAAAACGCAAGCACTGTCGAGGCGTTAATATCAACCCTCAAGCCGGGTGCAGTGGAATCAAGCAGAGCCCACATTGCGGCGCTCCTTGCGTACAAGCGCACAATCGAGCCGAACGCCACGAGCGTGGAGCGGTGGGACGTGGGCTACCTCGAAGGCCAGATAATGCAGAAGCAATTTGCCCTAGACTCCGGCTTGGTGTCGGAGTACTTCCCGCTTGACTCCACAGTCGAGGGAATGTTCTCAATCTTTTCAGGGGTATTTGGCGTGCGCTTCGAGCAGGTTGCAAACGCAACCACCTGGCACCAAGACGTGCGTCTTTACCGCATAGTTGACCCAGCGACCAACGCCTCGCTTGCGTACTTCTATTTCGACCCGTTCCCGCGCAACGGAAAGTACAGCCACAATGCACTGGTCCCGCTGGTCTTCGGTCGCATGGTCAACGGTTCTTACAACGCGCCTGTTGCTGCAATACTTGCAAACCAGAACCCCGCAGATGCGGGAAAGCCGGCCCTGATGTCCCATTCTGAAGTCGAGACGCTGTTCCACGAGTTCGGCCACGTGCTGCAAGCGACCCTCACCCGCGCGCCCTACGCAAGCCTGTCTGGATTGAACGTCCCCTGGGACTTCGCGGAGATGTCCTCGCAGACTTTGCAGGGTTGGGCGTGGGATCCGCAGGTAATTGACGAGATTTCATCCAACTACAAGGACGGCTCGAAGATGCCTGCAGAAATGCGCGACAAGATACTCGCTGCTCACAGCTTCAGCGCAGGCTATGACTTTGCAAACGTCCTTGACGTCTCGGATTTCGACCTTAAGATTCACCAAGCGCGCGACCCGGTTAACACCACCGCAGTCTCGGACGCCCTTGACAGGGAATACCTGGGGCTTGAGCCGCAGGAAGGGACACACTTCCCTGCGACGTACCTCCTCATAATGGCAGGTTACGACGCCGGCGTATATGGCTATACGTGGTCGGACGTGTTTTCGCAGGACTGCTTTGCGCAGTTCCAAAAGGAAGGGCTCTTCAACGCAACTACTGGAGCAAGGTACCGCAAGTGGATTTTTGAAAAGGGCAACATGGAAGACGGGGACGAGCTCCTCGAAGGGTTCCTCGGAAGGTCTGCGAACACGGATGCATATTACAAGAAGCTTAACATAACCGTCAAGGCAGGTTGATTTTATGGAACTTGAAAATTCATCCAACCAATCAAATTCAAATGTGCATTCTTCAGGCGCACCTGTTGAACCTATCCGCAGCCACTACGAGCCCGGCGAAGTCACGAAGATTTGCGACGAGTGGATAAGCAAAACCCAGTCGCGACTTGATGCAATTGTATCCTTGCCTGAAAGCCATCAGCCAAAAGCGCTTTTTTTGTTCGAGGATGCAATGTCTGATTTTTGCGATGCGGTTGGCCCGCTCATGCTCACCGGCAGCCTCTATCCTGATGCAAGCATCGCAGCAGAAGGTTCGGCGTGCGAGGAAAAAGTCGGCAAGTTCTCTATAGAGGTCCACACTCGAAAGGACATCTATGAGATAATCAAGAAGTTTCCGCCTCAAGGCGAGGTGGAGTTCAGGCTTTACGATCAGACTGTAAAGGGGTTTGAACTTAATGGCCTGAATCTTCCAGACGACAAGCTTGCACAGGTACGCGCACTCAAGCAGAGGCTCTCTGCGCTGGAAGTGAAATTCGGCACCAACCTCAACTTGGACAAGTCCACTATTGCCTTTACAAAAGAAGAGCTTGAGGGAGCGCCCGAAGATTTTCTTAACAGGCTGGAAAAGAATGCTGACGGGAAATATGTCGTCACAATGAAGTACCCTGATCTGGAAGCGGTGATGCTCAATGCAAAAAGTGGGGAAACCCGAAAGAGGATGCGTTTTGCATTCAACAACCGCGGCGCGCCGGAGGAAAACACCAAGCTATTGGAAGGGGCAGTGCTTCTTCGCCAGCAGATTGCAAGCACCAGTGGCTACGCCTCATGGGTGGACTACCGCACTGCAATGCGCATGGCAAAGAATGCAGCAAATGTAAATGCCTTCATTGCAAATCTCAAACCTGCAATAATCCGCAAGGCCAAGTCGGACCTTGCGGCGATGCTTGAGTTCAAGCGCACATTTGAACCTTCCGCAAGCACTGTTGAATGGTGGGACGTGCCGTACCTTGAAAACCAACTTAAGAAAACAAAGTACGCGCTTGACGAAGATGTCGTGCGGGAGTATTTTCCGCTTGACTTGGTAATGGTCGGCATGTTTTCTCTGTTTTCAACAGTCTTTGGAATCGGGTTTGAGAAAGTTGAAAACGCAAAGGTCTGGCACAAGGACGTGCTGCTTTACAGCGTTGCAGACAAGCAGTCTGGGAAAATTCTTGGATACGTTTACTTTGACTTGTTTCCGCGCGATGGCAAGTTTAGCCACGAAGCAATGAATCCCGTAATTTCTGGCAGGATGGTAAACGGCTCGCGCAACACGCCCGTTGCAGTTATTATGGCAAACAAAAACCCCGCAACAAATGGCAAGCCTGCGCTCCTTACGCACAACGAAGTGGAGGGCATGTTCCATGAGTTTGGCCACGCTTTGCACTCAACACTCACAGCTGCGCCATATGCAAGCCTTTCAGGTGGAAATGTCGCCTGGGATTTTGTGGAAACTCCCTCACAAACCCTTGAGCGATGGCCGTGGGACCCGCAAGTAATTGACTTGCTTTCGGGCCACTACAAAAACCGCTCGCAGAAGATGCCCGCACAAATGCGCGATACTTTGATTGCCCTTAAAGACTTGAATCAAGGATACGCATATGCGTCCCTTCTTGGCCGCTCTGAGTTTGATGTAAAGATGCACGAGGCAACAGGTCCGGTAGACTCAATTTTGTTGTCTGATGCAGTAATGTACGAATACACTGGTTTAGGCCCACAAGAAGGAACGCACTTCCCGGCCACTTTCGGCCACATGATGGGCGGCTATGATGCAGGCTACTACAGCTATGCGTGGTCGCGCGTGTACGCAATCGACTGCTTTGCGCAATTTGAAAAGGAAGGCCTCTTTAACAGCACAACCGGCATGCGCTACCGCAAGTGGATTCTTGAGAAAGGCGACCTGCAGGGCGGGGACAAGCTCCTGGAAGGGTTCCTCGGAAGGCCTGCAAACACGGATGCGTTCTACAAGACGCTGAACCTGGATGTGAAGATGGGCTGACTGTATAGTTTTTATTTACGAGCGTATATATTTGTTATATGCTCGAATTCCTTTTTGGCTCCAAGTCCCGGCTTGCGGTTCTCCGTGTCCTTTCGCTCCATCCGGAGGGCGTATATCTTCGCCAAGTAGCCCATCTTGCAGGCATCCAGCCTATTTCTGCAAAGCGCGAACTTGACTTGATGGCCCGAGCAGGTGTGCTTGAAGAGCGGAAAAGCGGTCAGCAAAGATTTTTCTATCCCACAAAGGACAATTCCATTGCAACAGAGCTTTTTGCCCTTGTGCGAAAGGATGCTGTTCCGGTGATTCTCGCAAACGCACTTTCAAAAGTGCGTGGCATCCAAAAGTGCTTCGTGTACGGTTCCGTGGCAAAGGCGCAGGACACTGCAAGAAGCGACGTTGATGTTATGATAATCGGCTCGCCAGATTCCGTTGCGCTTGCCAAGGCCGTTGCAGCTGCGGAAAAGACCCTCGGAAGGCAAGTTAATGCGTCGGTGTTCTCGCAGAAGGAATATTCGGAGCGGCTTGGGAAAAAGAACGCGTTCATAATGCGCGTGGAATCAGAACCAAAGCTTTTGGTGATTGGAGAAGATGCCAAGAATAGCGGAACTGGAAAACGACGGCCTGATCGCGCGGTTTCCAGCCACACGTTCGGAGATTAAAAATTGCGTCCTACTTGCCGAGCGCGACCTTTCTGTTGCTGATTCTATAGTTGACGAGGATTGGGCGTTCAACATAGCCTATAATGCGATGCTCCAAGCAGGCCGCGCCTGGATGTTTTCGCAAGGCTACCGGCCGCGTGGCGAGACTGGCCATGTTGCAGTAGTACGGTTTGCCGGTGCAACACTAGGAAAGGACGCTGCTGGTTTTGTTGCGCTTTTTGACTCGATGCGAAGAAAACGCCACCGCGCAGTCTATGACGAGCCGGGCATAGTGAGCAGCCAGGAAGTGCGGTCGGCATTGTCTGCTGCAAAGGCGTTCCTTGCGCTCGTGAAAAGGAAGATTGGCTGATTTGTCAGGCTTATTCTTGCCTAGTTTATCCTATCCCGCCGAAAACAAACTGAAACACGATTTCCGGGAAGATGAATATTACCAAAAGCCAAACCGGCAAAGCGATGGCCGTAAGAAAAACCGATTTCGCAGTTCCCAATCCATACAGGGTCTCAAGCTGCCGGTATTGAAACCATAGGTAACTCGGAAAGCACACCAACAGCAAGAACAGCGCCAACAGGGACGGAACCAGAAATGGCGAAATCGACGAAATCTGGATGATGAAAAAACCGAGGACGACAAAAAGCACGCCTATTGGTTCGACAAGCACTTTGAAAGCATGAAGCTGGTTTTTGAATTTCCCGTTTGCTCCAAGCAGCCGGCATATTGCAAACAGCACCAGCTGGAACACAACTATCACGCCGGTCATAATGAGTGCGGCAGGGATTGCCAATACCACTTGAGAAAATTTGGTTTCGAATGTGGGTTGGGGATTAGGGTAATGTGACTCGAAGGGTAGGGTTGCGTGGGAAAAGAACGCCCCCACGCAGGCCAAGAATATTATCAAAAGAATTATTGACGTGTCTTTTACAAAATCGCCGCGTTCCCTTTCTTCGGCCATCACCTTGTCCGTATGAAGGATTGTGTCTTTCCATCGTCCCAAAGTTTCAAACATGTGGCATTCCCCCTATAGATATGGCTTCAGGCTTTCCTTTGAAAGCCTTACCTTCGGCTCCCATCCAAAAGTTTCCCTTGCCTTGGTGCAGTCGAACTCGCGGTTGTCGGAAAGCGTGAGGATGTTCTCAACAGTCATCGACGTTTTCCTGCCCAAAAGCGTGAGCGCGGCGTTGCGCAGTTGGAGCGCACGGATTGCTAATTCCTTGGAGACGTGCTTGGTTGGTGCGAAAACGCCGAGCGCGCCAGCCAGCGTGTCAAGGGCGTGCTTTTGTGTGATTGGCTTTCCAGTGAAGTAGAAAGTTCCTTCGCGCACAAGCGGGTTTGCGATTATCGCTTCTATTGCGGAGATTGCGTCGGAAGCGTGTATGAACGTTATCCTGTTTTCCCCGCTGCCGATTAATGCAAGGTTGCCCGTTCGCGCCATTTGGACTATTTTTGAGAACCCCTCGGTGAATCCGGGGCCGTAGATTGCCGGTCCAAGCCGCGCTATGACGTGCGGCACCCCCGCCTGTTTTATTGCCGCTTCGGCCAAGAGTTTGCTCTTTCCGTAGTTGTTGATTGGCGTTGTCGGTGTTTCTTCGTCTATTGGCTTTGCGGATGCAGCCCTTGTCACGCTTGTCGAGGAAATGAAAACCAGTCTTGCTCCGGATTTCTTGCACGCTTTCGCCGCGACCTTGGTTGGTTCAGTGTTCGCCTTTTCCATCTCTTCAAGCGTTGCGGTGTAATCAATTTTTGCAGCCAAGTGTACAAAGTCGGTTGCTCCGGATATTTTTTTTGCAAGCGCATCCGGGTCGGAAAGCGAGTCCTTGGTAATGGCCAGCGCGGGGTGCGCCTTGCAGAAGTGCTCGCTTACGTTGTTGCACACGTG
>JBAZHM010000059.1:0-7999 GCA_041652355.1 Candidatus Micrarchaeia archaeon
TAATGCGAAGATGTTTTTAACCTGTCTGGGGTAATTGTTTTCTCTAATTTCTAAAGGTGGGTTTAATGTTCAGGTACGCATTTGCATCGCTATTGTCATTGGGGCTTTTGGGAGTATTCCTGTTCATAATCTCGGCGCTCGTATTTTTTTTCACGCCTCTAATGGGCATGTTCGGGCTTGCAGGCATACTTGTACTTGAAGCCGTGCTGTTTGCATTAGTCTGGCGATGCGGCCCGTGGGTAAACGACATCATCAACCAGTGGTTCTACAAGTTAGCCTGGATAAGCCCGGAAAAATTCACCGAGCTTGACCCTGACCTTAAGGCCTTTATCGAACAGGTGTGCGCCAAGGAAGGCATTGCCGTTCCAAAATTCGGTGTAATTGACGACGACAACCCGCAGGCATTTACCTATGGTTCGGACCACTGGAATGCAAGGATGGTTTTCACATATGGCGTATTCAAGATTTTAGACAAGGACGAGCGCAAGGCAGTTGCAGCGCACGAGCTTGGGCACATTGTGCACCGCGACTTTATTGTAATGACAATGGCGTCGTTCATCTTGACTGCTTTGTATACTATTGGCAGGACGTTAATGGGCTCGAAAGACAGCTCGGACAACAAAGACCGCGGAGCCCTTGCAATAGTGGGCATCATTTCTCTTGTATTCTATTACATCGGAACCTACGTTCTGCTCTATCTCAGCCGAATGAGGGAATACTGGGCTGATGAATATTCAAAGGAAAAGACCGGTTCTGGAAACTACCTTTCAACTGCCCTTGTGAAGATTGCATATGGGATTGTTTCTGCAAAGGAAAAGCAGAACACCAGCAACCTTATGGAGGGAACCCGCACGATGGGAATCTACGACCACAAAGCATCCAAGACTTTTGGTTTGGTCGGCTCTGACTATGTGAACAACTCGGACAAGCAGACCGTAATGCATGCGATTGCATACGACCTCAAGAACTTGTGGGCATTCTGGCTGGAGCTTTCATCATCGCACCCCCTTACCGGAAAGCGCATTGCCGCACTTATAGAGGGCGAATCTGCTGCGGTATTTGATGTGAACGCAGCAAGAAACATCCCGTTTGACAATGCAAAGCACCAGAGGGAATTCGCAACCGACTGGCTCGTGTCCTACTTGTGGATTGTGCTTGGAGCGATAGGGCTTGCTGGAATGCTTTTTGTTGACTTTAAGCTGTCGCTTGTGCTTGCGTTCTTTGGGATTGCAATCGGGTTTTTCATAAAAACCTTCTACAAGTTTCCCTCGCAGAATGCCGATGCTGCAACTGTTGACGTGTTGATGGCCGACCTTTACGCCTCACCAATCAGGGGCAGGCCCTGCCAGCTTACAGGCCAAATAATGGGCCGCGGAGTTCCGGGGTACATGTTTTCTGAGGACTTGATGTTCCAGGACAAGACTGGAATAATCTACCTTGACTACCAGGCGGGAATACCGTTGATTGGAAACCTGATTTTTGCCCTCAAGGACGCGCAAAAGCTTGTAGGTCACGACGCTGAGTGCAAAGGCTGGTTCTTCCGTGGAATGGGCCAGATGGTGTGCCTTGACTACCTTGAAAGCAAGGAGCAGCAGATGAAAGTGGTAAGCAGGCAGAAAACTTGGTCAATCCTTGGAGCTTGCATTCCCCTGCTTGTTGGCGTGATACTCCTAGTCATATGATTGGGCGAACGTCGCAATAACCGTGTGCTGATTTGGTTTAGCATTACCCGCGTCAGCCGGTTTCCATCAAGAAAAACTTGACAAATTCCCAAGCTATTGCTCCTGCTGCAAGCAGACCTACTATGCCGTACAAGTCAACTTCCATGGTTTGACCCAGTTGCTTTTTGGGTAATTGCAGTAACCTTCGGAGGTTAAATTAGCTTTCCGGTTTAAAAGGCAGGAACTTACTTACAGGTCATTTCCCTGCTGGAATAGTTGACGTCTAAATACCCGTACTCGTAGCATTCTTTGTTGTATGGAATCCCCATGCAATATTGTGTCGAGGGGCAATCGGAGCAGACGGTTTGCGTACTAAATGCGTCACCGAGTGTTGAATATTCGATTCCAAAACACTTCGAACCCTCAAAATAACTGATTTGGTCGGATATGATTACTCTGCCTCCGGAACTGCTGGATTGTTTTGGAAAAAAGAATATTGCCAGTGCAATCAATATTAAAAATAAGGCCCATTTTTGTTGAATCGCTGAATTGATGTCCATACTAGCAACTAGCCGTTGTTGATTAAAAAAATAAATGGATTGATACTCTTGAAGAGCGTCAGATACTTTCTTTATGGAAGGAAATCCTGCGACTTAATCTTTTCCGGAAGATAAGTAGTCGAGATATACTGCAGGCTCTTGGATGAGAGCGCCTGGATTTCGGCCTTGATTTTCTTGTCAAGGAACTTGTCAATCTCGCGCTGCCATGCCGGTGCTTTGAACCAGTCGTAGGCCTTCATTTCCTCTGCGCGCTTGATGTCCACTTCCTTTGCCTTGATTGTGACGCTGCGCAGGTCGTAGTGCTCGATGTCGGAGATGCTCATCCCAAGGAACTTCATGTCCCTTGTTCCAAGCCTTTCCGACTCGTGTGCAAGCGCCATCGAGCCGTACTTCATGCAGGAATAAATGTACCACCCGTAAGGGTCTGCATCGGTGTTGGACACTAGAAGCCCGCCAACACCGGCAACGAATGAGTGCGTCGGCGACAATTCAATGTCGTATACCATTCCAGTAGTGGGTTTGACTCTTTCCACTTTCCTGACCGAGAGAAGGGCTATCCCGCTTTCAACAACGTTTTTTAGTACGAAAAGCTTGCGTACGTCTTCCTCAGTGAGGGACGATTCACCATTAACACGCGACCATGCGAGCCGACCTTTTGTTTTGATTCCACGGACAAGACCAGCTTTCTCCAGCCTTTTCAGGGCTTTGTGCGCCGTGATGAATTTCAGGCCAGCATCTTCTGCGGCTTTCGCAGTAGGTTTCGCTTCTTGTTGAGCAAACGGGAGTATCCGCAAGAGCCTGTCAGAAGGCAGGATGCTTTCGGAACTGTCAGTCACTGGCTCGAACAAGTTTTTGAGGACGTCCAACGAAATCTTTGACTGGTTTCCAACAAGGTGGGCGATTCCCTTTCCGGTGACGTGGTACAATGCCTTTTGCGTCTGTTTTACCACCTTTGCGGGTATGCTCTTCCGTACTGACAACTTTGAAGTGGCGCTGTTCAAGTAATTCCATAACGCTTCACGCGAGCCTTTCCCGAGGTCCAACGCCACGTCACTGATGATTTTGAGCGTCTCCTTGTCGGATACAATGACGTGGTACTTGTCCAACTCATTGCTCTTCTTGCTTTTTTTCTTCTCCACGTTGGCCCAGCCGCCGAGCTGGTGTATGACGAAAACTATGTCCGATGCAAGCGCCCTGCTCACAGTGCTGGCCTGCAACTTGCAGCCTTTCTTGGAAAACCTTAAGCAGCCGTCCCCGCGGAAATAACCACGGAGAAATTCTTTCCTGCACTCGTCGGATGAGTTAAAGACTATCCACGGAACGCGCTTGTTCTCCGCTAGGCTTCCTATACCCAGGGCCTTGATGAAAATCGCTTCAAGACCGCGGCCTCCAAAGGTTATCCTAGTGCCAGTAGGCCCGAGTGGCCTGGCCGTGGCGAGGATTCCAAACTCTTGTTCAGCTATCCGAATAACATCCTGCACGTAAGTCTTTTCGTGGGCGCCGAAAGTAAAGTTTAAGCAGTCCCCGCCATTGCCTTCGGCAACGTAGTAACCGAGCAGCCTGCACAAATCTTCCGTAACCTTTATTTTTACTGGCAAATGAACTTCTGACTTTCCATATCGAAGCGACGTTGCCTTGTGGTTGCCGTAAGCTTCTGAAGCATTCTGCCAAGTCTTCTCACGCAAATCAACCAACGCGTAAAACCGGTCCAGTATCCCGCTTTCCCTAAGGATGTCCATAACGTCCAGTTCCATAAGGGCAGTTTGGGTAGGAACTTTGGACGTGCAAACCAGGTAGTCATCCTTTCCAAGCTCTTCAGCGCGTTTGGAACAAATTTCGAACTTCTCGTTGTCGAATACTTTGATGCTGTGCGACGAGGTAACCCTGATGGAATACCCTGCTTCCGACGTAATCTCCAGCAAATCCTCAGATACTTGGTGCCTCACCGTGTTTACTACCATGCTGGTGGTGGTCTTGCCCAAGGCGTCCACCTGAACAGAACTGCCAACTCCAAGGCTTTTCTCGAAATAACCGCAGTCCGTCGAGCCATAGGCCACCATGCTGTTGTCAACATAGCTTGAAATAAGCGGTCGCTTGATAACCAAGTCATCGCTGATAGTTATGGGTTCGCCTGCATCTATGCTCAAACAATAAATGGGAAGCTTCAACTCGGATGACAGTCTCTTGAGCAATCTGCGCGCGCCGCGTGCGGCCTGTCCTCCGGTTGTCATCAAAAGGCACTTCTGCTTGGCCCAGTAGGCGTCCTCGTTAAGACGGTCAAATATTGCGTTCTTCTCCGCAACAAGCACGTATTCCGCTCCGACGTCCTTGAATTCAACTTGCTCGACAATGGATGGCACGGCCCAGCCGCCCGAACCCATCTTGGAAAGGTCAATAGTGTCCACTTTGTCCTTGACCCGGTCAGTCACTACCATCTCGCCTGCAATGCGTCCCTTAGGTTCTGCGCGAAGGTGCAGCCTTTCGCGGAAAGTGTCAAGCGCAACCTCGAAGTCAACAATTGCCAAGTCTGATTCCTTTTGCTCGTCAATCGTGTCTTCCTTGGTGCCTGGGATGGTGTGCTTCTTTGCGTAGTAAAGGTCTCGGAGGGTGGCTGTGAGGTTGTTGTCAAGCAGGTCCTTCTTTACGTAGGATGCAACCAACAAAGTCTGCATGAACCTGCGCGCGTGAGCCAGGTTGAAAAGGTAGCGTCTTGCGAACTTGTCTCCAAGCTCGATTTTCTTGGTCTTCTCATTAAAAGATACGTTGGACGAACCGCGGACAGGGATGTCGATGTGGAGGTTGTCTCCCTTGTTTATCTCATCCAAAAGCGCAGCTGCAAGCGTCTGAATCTTCTGCATTGTCTCCGCATCGTACTCGCGGATTTGCTTGGGTGCTGCCTCTCCTGTTTCCTTCTTCGCTGCCATTTTTGTAAAACCTTCTTTCAAAAACGATAAAATTTATTCCTCTGCCTTTCCGTCCTCTTCTTCCTCAACGCCGACTTCCTCAAGGCCCTCTGCGGCCTCTTCGCCCTGTGCAAGGAGTATAGCAGTTCGTTCCTCTGCGGTCTTTTTGAGCTTGGTAACCAAAAGCGTCTTGTCGGTTCCTGTAAGGTCGTTGATGCACTCTGCAACCTCGCCGATGTAGCGGAAGAAAATGCTTCTCCGGTGTTCCTGGTCCTTTGCCCGGTCAAGCGCATTGAGGTACTTTGCGATGTCGCGGCCGCATTCCATGAGCGCGTTGCGGATTTCCTCAACGATTTCTTCCTCAGCGGAGATGGACAGCTTTCCGGCACCGGTGTAGGGTACGTATACTGATACGAAGTTGATGAATATGCTTACCGGAAGGCCTTCCCAGCCTTTGAGGTTGTAGCGCTGCCAGTCAACGTCCTTTGCTGCTATTGTGGTTGCGCACGTTCCTGCATCGAAAAGCATGGGCACGCGGTTTGCAAAGCGCAGTAGTTCTCCCTTTGTTTCAACCGGGTTCCCGTGCTCGTCGGTGCTTACCCAAGAGCCGCTCTTTCCGCCGTATGCAATCGCGGCCTCGACTGCGAATGGTATGCCTCCGCGGAATACGCGGGGCTTTCTGCAGACTACTTTCATCTGCTCGGGCTGGAGGATGTTCTTAAGCGACATCTCAATCTGCTTTTCGCCAATAAGTATGAGCGAGTCCATGTCAGGTGCTATCCACTTTACCTGGCCGAATGCTTTGACTATTGCCTCGGCTTCCGCCCAAGTAAGGTTCTTTGGAGCGCGTTCCAAGTCTATTCCGGGGCAGAGCGCGCCAAGGTCCTTTACTTTGTCCGCGCTCACGCGCGTAAAGTCGGACTGGAGCATCGAGGAAATCTTTCGCGCCTTTGACATCTGCACGATGTCCATCAGGTCGGAAGTGCTGATTCCAAGCGGGTGCGGAAGAGTCTCCTTTGCCTTCTGGGGGATTTCCTTCGAGGCTCGGGGGAATACAACGATTTCCTTGTTGGGCTCAATAAGAGTGAGTTGTACGTGCGGGTTTGCGATTGCCGTCCTGCGCAAGTACTCGTATACGCCGTACTCGGACCTGTTGTATGTGACTTCGGAGAACTCCGCGTCAATGCGCAAACCGCGGTACTTGCCGGAGTATTCGCGTTCGTTCTTTACTGCAGGCTCGTTTGTCTTGACATCAATGGTGATGTCGCACTCGTAAATCTTGTAGTCCCCAAGGCTTGTCTTGACCTTGGTTGGCTTTCCGGTTGTAATCTGTGAGAATAATGTTGCGTATGACGCGCCGATGCCCTGCTGTCCGCGCTTTTGCTTTCTGTGGTGGAACTTTGTGCCTGAGAGGAGCTTTCCAAGCGCGTTTCCTACATACTGCTTGGGGATTCCTATTCCGTTGTCCTCGACCATCACCCGTACATGGCCGTCTGAAAGGTTCTCAATCTCCACGTTGATGTCCGGGAGTATCCCGCCCTCCTCGGCAGCGTCAAGCGAGTTCGTGACGTACTCGTGGACGATGGTGGTGAGCGAGCGGACTTTTCCTGAGTATCCGAGCATCTGCCTGTTCTTTTTGAAGAACTCAGCAACGCTGTACTCCTTGTAGTCATGCGACTGGGCTTCCGGAGCAGCGTCCATCTGCGCAGCCGCAGGCTTGGCAGCTGCCGGAGCGGCCTTTGCGTCGGTTGGAGCCGTAGTAGTTGCCTTTGCGTCTTTTTCTGCCATGAAATAAACCTTTGAGTGAACTGGGTTAGTACGCTAAAATCTTAAATGTATTTGCCATTCAAGGCTAAGAAAACGGGGTTTTTACCTCGTAAATACTTATGGTCTTGAAGCTTAATATTCCCTCGTGGGTGCTCCCTTGTTTTGCAAGGTTTATTTGTAAGGATGCGAGAATATATAAAACTTGATTGGGTTTCCCGCAGCAAGTCCCGCAATCCGTCACAGGTGGAGGTTGCGCGCGTTCGGGTGCAGTTTCCTTTCACGGGCTAACACTATTTCGTTGAGTTGCGCCCTGCTATGGACGTCGTATTCCTTTGGCGGGAATATCGGCCTTGCATTGGATAGCGGCTCGTTTTCTTGCATCGTAAGCTTGTAGAAAAGACCGTCTTTATACAATACTTTTCCCGGAAGGTATATCGGGTTATTGCCCAGTTTTTGCCTGAGTTCGGGCCTGACCGCCTCAATATCTTTTGCGGCTTTGTCGATTATTTTTCCCCTTTCCACTAGCTCGGGATTACTGTTGATTTGCCTTGCAATTTTTTCGCCCAACTCGTGCATCTCAATCATGCGGCGTGAGGCGTGGACGTCGGGCTGGCTGATGTACTCAGTCACGTAACCCACGAGGTCCGACATGAGTTCACTTTTTGCAATGTCGTGGATGTGCTCCACCTCTTTCGGGTTTATGTATTTCCTTGAATACGCGGCATGATACGCGTTTGATATGGCATTTACCGCATCAGTATACTTTTCCGAGTTCACTTTATTGATGATGTCTTTGTATGTTCTTTGGTCGTAGAGCTTTTCATCGCGGAAGTATTCAATCAACTTGCGCAGGTGCGCCGGGTCCTGCGTCTGCCTGTGGTTGCGCATCAGCTCAACCGCATCCGCAGCCCGCTCAACAATCCTGTTTATCTCCGGGTTTTCCCACTTGGGCTTGGTCATATACACGTCGTACATTATGTTCATTCCCGCATTTTGCATGCTTTCCTCGTCGGACAACTCCGCCTTTGTTATTGCGCGCGCCTTCTCCTTGATTTCATGGTCGTATGGCTCGTTCAGGAATTTCCCGAGAGTCAGTATCTTGTCAAAC
>JBAZHM010000060.1:0-7878 GCA_041652355.1 Candidatus Micrarchaeia archaeon
AAAAGTCGGGTTTGACATTTGCGTGTGCGCAAAGGATGTGCCGGAAGCGGTGAAGCTTGCGCAATACAATCCCACTGCAATTGCAGTTGAGCCTCCTGAACTGATTGGAAGCGGGATTTCGGTGAGCAGCGCACGGCCCGAAATTGTTTCCGAGTCTGTAGCTGCAATCAAGAAAGTAAGCCCCGGCACGCTTGCACTTGTTGGCGCGGGAGTAAGCAACGCCAACGACGTCGCAACCTCTCTTAAGCTTGGAGCAGAAGGCGTGCTTTTGGCATCTGCTTTTGTGAAGGCAAAGGACCCCGAAGCTTGGCTGAGGGATGTTGCAAAGGAACTCGTATAGGAATTGAAAGGGGCGCGTCTTGTTTGTTGAAAAAAAGAAGGGTCAGAAAAATCATCGGCAGGGCGCTTGAAAAATCCAAAGCGTCCCTGCACCTTCCAAGCTTTGCGGGCCCGGAAAAAGTGGTTGAGGAAATAGCGGAGCACTTCTCCTTTTTGTTGTGGACGGGAAAACGGATTGTGATTCCCCTTTGCCTTCTTTACATAGTAACGGGCTTTTTTCTCAATGAGCACGTGCTTGGCGCGCTCCTGACTTCGTCACTTGTCTTTCTTTACGCCAACTTCCTGCCGGACTTTGACGCATTCTACTCAAAACCATCAACCAGGAAGGCCACGTGGCTTGAAAGGCGGCTTGCACTATTCTTTGCGCCAATAGTCATCTACTACTTGCTTTCCAACAAAATTGCGCCTTTTGACATGGGCTCGCAAAAGGCTTTCCACAGCACGAATGCGATGCTTGAATTTTCGCTGTTTTTGTTCCTCGCAGGATTGGTGCTTTACTTTTCAGTTCTCAAGGCGTTCTTTTTCGCGGTGTTTGGCCTCTTAGGCTACGCTACGCACCTTTTTGTGGACAGGAGGATTTTTCCTAACCGAAGCTGAAGGCACTCCGCGCGTTACATCTTTTCAGGCACGTTTATTCCCAAAAGAGCAAGGCCGCTTTCCAAAGTTGAAACCGTTGCTGCAACCAGCACCAACCGCAGCTGCTTTTTCTCCTCGCTTTCCGCCTCAAGCACCGGGCTTGAAGAATAGAAGGTCGAGAAAGCCGCAGCCACTTTGAGGCCGTAGTCGCAGATTTGGTGAGGAGCCATCGAGATTGCGGCTGAGCGTACTGCCTGCGGGTACTGCGCAATCATCTTTGCAAGCTCGCGCTCGTCTTTTGACAAGGGCGTTGCAGAAGGGATGGCCACTGCGTCTTTGGCAGTTGATGCGGTTGCATCATAGCCTGCCTTCCGCAGGATGTTCTTTGCGCGCACAACCGTATATTGCAGGTATGCGCCAGTGTCTCCTTCAAAACTCACCGCTTTCTGCATGGAAAAGTTGATGTTCTTTTCCGAGGACACGCGAAGGATTCCGAACTTGAGCGAGCCTACTCCGACTGCGAATGCTATTTTCTTCGCATCTTCCGGAGAGTAGCCTCGGTCAGTAATCTGTGCAAGCGCAAGCGACTCGGCATCGTCAAGCACGTCCTCAAGCAAAAGCACGTTTCCTTTTCTGGAAGAAAGCTTCACGCCGCCTTCAAGGAACACCAGGCCAAAGCCGATGTGGAAAAGCTTTTGCGCGTATTCGCGGCCCATAAGCTCAAGGAGCTTGAATACCTGGCGGAAGTGCGTGTTCTGCTCGGACGCTGTGACTATTACGCTCTTGTCGAAATGGTATTTTTCCCATCTCCATTGTGCAAACCCCATGTCGCGGGTTGAGTAAAGCGTGGTGCCATTTGAACGGAGAATAATCAGATTTGGAAGCGCAGACTTGCCCTCCAAAAGGCCAACAGTCTCGCCCTTTTCGTCCTGCTTTGCAAGGCCTTTGCTCGAAGCCTCTGCAACAAGTTTCTTTGCCAACTCTGCATAATCGCTGTCAAAAACCGACTCGTCAAACGTGATTCCTAGGCGGTCGTAGTTGACTTCGAATGGAGCTACAGTAAGCTTTCTGATTTTCTCAAGGTTTTGGTGGATTGCCGGGTCGCCGTTCTCCATAAGCGATACATACTGCTGTTCCTTTGCTTTGAGTGCCGGGTCTGCGTCAATTTTTTTTGTGATTTCAACGTAATACTTGAGCACGTCTTTTTCAGTTTTGAGGCTTTCCGCACCGAACTCATCAACGGCCATCAGGATTCCCGCAACCTGCGCACCAGCCTCGCACAGGTAATTCATGCGGACTACTTCGTACCCTGCAGCAGCAAGGAGGTTGGCAACCGAATCGCCAAGTATGGTTGAGCGGATGTGGCCAATGTGCATCGGCTTTCCCACGTTGGGAGAAGAATATTCCACAATGGCAGTCTTTCCTGAAAAGCCGGAAAAGGAGCCGTATTTTTTCGAATTTGCTGCGCCCTCCGCAGCTTCGCAAAAGAAATTATCCGAAAGGATAAAGTTGATGTAGCCGTTTGCAGCAACTGCTTTTGAAATATAGCATGGTTTTTGCGAGTTTGCAACAAGGACCTTGCTTATTGCAGCTGCAACCTGCTCTGCAATGTCCTTGGGATTCTTTCCTGCCTTCTTTGCAAGGGCAAATGCGATGGTGCATGACAAGTCCGAGTCTGCGGTCTTTGAAGCCTCGACTTTGACTTCATCCGCAGTTACGGTAAAACCAGTAGCGTTGAGGCTTGATACTAGAAACTGCTTTGCCTGAGAGACTGCGGAATTGTAAGCGTAATCCATAAGAGAAAAACCCCTTTTGATAGTAGATTTTTAGCAGTCTGGATTATTTTAACCCGTTCGAAATTCACAGAAGGATGGCAAACCAACCAAGACAGCCTCTAAAAAAGCCGCCTGGCATTAACCCATCTCGTTTAAATTTCTGTCCGCACCCAAAATTATTCCGCATTCTCAGATACGCAACGGGCACGCTATTGTCCCCGCTAATAATCGAATGCCTTGGTAGCTCAGTTGGTAGAGCGGCTGACTGTTAATCAGCAGGTCGCAGGTTCGAGTCCTGCCCCAGGCGCTTTCTTTTTTTTAACCAAACAAAGTTTAAATCCACGGAAACACAATTTTTTGATGAACGAATCCAAAGCACCAGTAATGCATCATTCTAATCACTGCGCTGAGGACTTCTGCAACTCCCTAATAGCGGCAATAAGCCAGCACAGGAACCCACAACTGACAATCACGCCTAAAGTAAGAAAGGAAAGGCTGGTTGAGCTGAAGAAAAACTTTGCAGAAAAAGCGAATGAAATTGACGGCTACTACAAGCAAGGCACCATAGAAGACCGGAAAGGGATTACCCGCCAGCATTTTGACCACTGGAAAGCCTGGGGAAAAAAAGCCGACTGGAATAACCTTGAAGACATCAAGGCATTGTACTTTCACATATGCCATTTGACCGGGCGGTCTGCCAAACCGTTTGCTGACCCCAAGTTACCGCACAAGATATACCAACCCGAGGCGGAATGCCAGTATTATATTTTCAAAAGCAAGCAGGCTATGAATGACGCTATCAACCATCCAGCAGTAGCAATGATGCTGCACAATTACCACGCCCAGGACAAAAAATTTACTCCCTCTGAAGACTTACGGAAGTCGCAGCAGACATTCACCGACAAGCTCCTGCACTATTATACCAACCCGCTGCTTGAGGAGACTGGCGGAATAAAACGAAGTGACTTTAGAAAGCTACTGGATAAGGTGCGAAAACAGGACTGGACAAACCGCCGCGACGTTGAAAGCATCTATCGGAAAATATGCAAGGTGCTTGGACAAAAACCGGAGTTTAATCTGAATCAAAAGCGCGACCTGAAAGCAAAAGCAAAGCCCAGGCCGGAAACTCTTGCAGCAGAACCGCGCATGCGAAGATAATCAAAAAAAAGATGGAGGCAAAGAAAAATGGGCTACATGACTATCGCCGGGCTTATGCTGATTGCAGCTGGCTGGGCAATACAATTCTATGCAATGAAGGGCAAGGACAAGTCCATTCAGAAGAACTTTGTCCTGGTAAACTGCCTGGGAATTGCAATACTGATTTTTGACGGGTTCAACTCCGGCGCACTCACTGATGCGGCAATAGGAAACATCCTTACGCTGGTGGCATCAGGCGCGGTTTACCTGAAGATAAAATAGGTTCACCGGAAAAATTAATTGGAAAGGGGCTTAAACCCAGAACTACAGAATACTTTTACGGCCACAGCGTTGTTTTCTTGCTGCGGCATAAGTGATTTCTATGACTCCAGCAAAGACCATCTCCGACAAAACCGGCGCGTCCTCCCAGCAGAACACTTCGCTTCTGATAATATTCTTCGTAGTGTTCCTTGACTTGCTTGGTTTTACCATACTCATGCCAGTTGAGACGCCGATGATGCTCGACACTGGAGAAAACGCGTTCCTACCCCAGTCAACCAGCCTTGCTGACCGAGAGTTCCTCATCGGGCTTCTGCTGATGGTCTACCCTCTTGCGCAGTTCTTTGCAGCTCCGGTGCTTGGGCTTCTTTCGGACAAGCACGGCCGCAAGAAAATCCTCGCAGTGTGCCTTGCAGGCGGGCTTGCAAGCTACGTCCTTTTCGCGCTCGGAATAATCACAAAGAGCCTGCCCTTGCTCTTTATCGCGCGCATCCTTGCCGGACTTACCGGAGGAAGCATCGCGGTTGCGATGTCAGCTGTTGCGGACATAAGCACGAGGGATACCAAGGCAAAGAACTTCGGAATTGTGGGCACGGCATTTGGATTGGGGTTCATAATCGGACCATTCGTAGGCGGGGTTCTTGCTGACTCGAATACGGTGAGCTGGTTTGCGTACTGGACTCCTTTTGCATTCGCAGCAATACTCACTGCAGCAAACCTGCTGTTTTTGCGCTTGCGGTTCAAAGAGACGCTCAAGGAGCCGGTCCATGTAAAAATCAGTTTGTTTACTGGAGCAAAGCAATTCGCCAAGGCCTTGTCATCACAGAACCTTCGCGCGCTTTACTTGGTCGGTTTTTTGTTCATCCTCGGGTTCAACTTCTTCACGTCGTTCTTTCTGGTCTACATGAGCATCAAATTTGGCTACACGCCAGCGCAGATGGGAATCCTGTTCGCGTACATGGGCTTGTGGATCGTAGCAACGCAAATGCTGATAATCGGCCCGGTGCTGAAGCGCTTCTCGCCCCGACAAGTGCTTTCAGTATCATTGTTAGGCATCTCCGTTTCGACCGCGGCAATGCTTCTGCCAACCGAGGCTTGGATGATTTACTTAATCATACCATTCATGGCAATCTCCAACGGGCTTACCAACCCCACGTACAACGCGGCAGTATCCAACACCGCAAGGGATGACGAGCAGGGCGAAGTCATGGGCATGAGCCAGTCCGTATCCTCGCTTGCAATGGCAATCCCGCCACTTGTTGCCGGGGTCATCGTGCAGTGGGGAATCCAAGTGCCTACGCTTGCAGCAGCGGGGCTGTGCTTTTTGTCATGGGCCTCGTTTCGGGCATTCGTTAACAGCAGCCCAACGTCACGAATAGCCGCGAAATAAGAGCAGATTTTTGCATAAGAAATTACTGGAAACGTAGTACAGACCATGCATGAAATCGCAAAAAAATACGGGGTACGCTGCCCGATATGAGTGCAAACGCGATTCTTTTAAGCAAGCCCAAATGAAAATATTAACGTGCGCGCAAGCGCAATGGTGCCGTAACCGACACAGATGGAAAAACTCAAAGCAGCATCGTACTCTATTTACGTAAACGTCGCGCTTACCGCAGCCAAGCTTGCCGTGGGGATTCTTACAGGCAGCATCGCGCTTCTTGCTGAGTTTCTGAACTCCTTTTTTGACCTTGTCGCCTCGGCATTCGCCTACATTGGGATATACAAAGCATCACAGCCTGCGGACTCGACCCACCCATACGGCCACGAGAAGTTCGAAAACCTCTCATCCCTTTTGCAGGTCGTGCTGATAGTAATCACGGCATTTGGCATAGCCTGGTCCGCAATCTCGAGGCTGATTTCGCCGCAGCAAATAGAGTCGTCGTGGCTTGGAATCGCCGTGATGGTTGGCGCGCTTGTTGTTGACTACTTCTTTGGAAATTACCTGCTGAAAATCAGCAAAAAGGAGGGAAGCGTTGCGCTTGAGACTGACGCATACCACTTCACAAGCGACCTGTGGAGCGGGGTTGCGGTAATCATAGGCCTTGCCTGCGCAGGCTTCGGCTTTCCCCAGGGAGACTCGATTGCCGCACTCATAGTAGCTGCCATGATGCTCAAACTCTCGTATGAGCTGGGCTCAAAGTCAATCGGGGTGCTCCTTGACAAGGGCGCGACTGATGATGAGATTAAGAGGATCGCGGCAATACTTGCAAAGGAACCGCAAGTCAGGGGCTACCACAAGCTGCGAACAAGGCACATGGGCTCGCGTCTTGTAATTGATATGCACATACTTGTTGGCGACAAGCTTTCCTTAAGCAGGGCGCACGCAATAGCGCACAAAGTGGAAGGCCGCATCACCCAGAAAGTACCCGGAGTAAAGGACGTGACCATCCACGTCGAACCTTTTGAGGAAGAAGTTGGAAAGAAAGAACGGTAAAGAAAAATTGTTTACGCGCATTTCAAATCATGAACCCGTAGGCATCCTCAATCATCCCGATTCCGCCTTGCAGTTCTTTTCCTTTGTAGACAAAGTCAGTGCACTCTACCAAATATTCATCGTAGTGGAACTCTCCCCGGCCCCGAAGCATGAATGGCTTGAACGCGTAAGTCTTCAGGTAAGCGGCAAACCCATCGCCTTCAAGCAGCCACCTATCTCCTTCCAGTTTCTTGAAGCGCGAACCTGAAAGATTGAAAGTTTTCCCGGAAGCAAGCCTGTAGATGCTGGTGCTCAGCACGCGATATTCAACGCTCTTTACACTAAGACGAGCGACAAAAACATCAAGAACCGATTTGTCCTTGAACACTACACGAAGCCAGTTCCAGGGGATGAAAGGCGCGACTACCACGACTTTCTGCACATAACCGACACCCTTGAAGGGCTTGCCATCAATTTGCCCTTTCGCATCAAGGTACATGTTCAGCAACCCGACACCGAGGTCCTTTGCGGTGCACGGATGCGCCTCGTATGCGATTCCTTTCTTTTGCTTGGTAAAATGCAGGTGAGTTTTCCGGTCAACAACCAAGTCGTATGAAGGGTACTTTCCGGAGAATGTGAACGCACTGGTCTGAAGAAGGCCTTTGGCACTGTCAAGCACAACCGACTTGTCAAGGAAAACCTTTTTTTTGTCCGAGTAAAACCACCCAACAGCAGCAACAGTCCCTGCTGCAGTCTCGTGGCTGTTGACTGATGCTTTTGCATCCGAGCAGCCGAATGTGAGCACCAGCTGGGCCTTGTCGCCCTGCGTGGATACAACATCTATGAACCAATATTCTTTTCCGCCGGGAACCAGCTCTTCGCGCCTGAAGAAAAAATCATCCAAACCGCCAAAGTCCTGCGCCTTGAGCATTTTTGCAAGCGACTTTGCAATCCGGGCAGTTTTCGAAAACCCTGAACGCAGCATCTTCTCCGGATTTTTGTAAAGCCCCTTTCCAAAGGCGTTTGCATTTTTTAGCTCAGACGAAAGCAGGTCAAGCATGTCGGTTGGAGTCATGAACATCACTGAACGCATAACGAATAGGCTGAATTTAAACGATTACAGCAAAACGCTAAAAGGACAAACCGGGCTGTGATAAAAAAAGACACGACAATATTGGCGCGCATTTGGCGGACAAAAGAACCCAACAAAGAAAGCAGATCGTAAAGCAGCTCGTTTTTATAGTAAATCAGATTCATTTTTTGATGCGCACCAAGTATAGTTTTGTCATTACAGCTTGCCTTGTTGCTTTAGTAATCCTGCCAAGCATTGCCATCGCTTCCACCAACCTTCTTTAC
>JBAZHM010000061.1:0-7762 GCA_041652355.1 Candidatus Micrarchaeia archaeon
GTACGTTTTCGATAGGGTTTACTCATGAATCTTCCCTTATTTGCATAGTCGTGTTCAAAAGAAAACCAGCTTAACAAGTTCCTTTGATAAACTTTACTGGCGCGTCATTAAACAGTTTCAAGTTTACCATGGAAATACTCTTACTGGTCGTATCATAGTTTACGATATCGTTGACTGTTTGACCGGTTTGTCCAGAATAAGTTACATCGATTGTAGTGCTGTTTAAATCACTCCAACTCCCAGTTATCAATCCGCCGGGTCCCATAAGATAAAACGTATTATCTGAATTGATTTGAAATTTGAGTTGGTCTCCATATGCTACCGTAGCCCAGCATCCAATGAAGTTATTTGTATGCAATATCGTAAATAGATTTGGTACGTTTTGAATTGGTAAATTATTAGAAAGACTTTGTAGTGTCGAACTACCACTAGACGGATTGCTATTATTAGAAAAAGCGTAAAATAGCAGAATGCCAATGACTATTCCAATCACTATTTCCCCAAGACCCATAAGTTGCTTATTGAGTAGGGCTTTTAAAAAAGCATTTTTTAGTACTTATCCGGCAAAGAACGCGCGTTCTTTTCTTGATGTTTACAACTTCTACACATATCCTTACTATAAATTATTGTTACAACTCAGGGGAATCTAACGGTCAATGTAATGCTTTTTGTTACGTTGCCGCAAGTTAAAGGCTGTCAATCAACTCTTTTGTCAAAGACAACAGGCTGTCAAGCCGTCTGTCGGCCTTTGAGAAGTCGTTGTTTGCGGTGTATTTGTTCGGAATGGCAATGGCTTTCATTCCTGCCTGTTTGGCAGCTAGAATTCCTTTTTCTGCGTCTTCGATTACTGCGCATTCTTCCGGTTTTATCCCAATGCTTTTAGCGGCAAGCAAAAAGCCATCCGGTGCGGGCTTTCCGTTCGCAACATCATCGGATGTCACTATTGCTTGAAAATATTTCTTCGCAGAAATCAGTTCCAGTATGCGATTGACTTCTTGTCTTCCAGAAGACGATACCAGGCCAAGAAGATACCCGTCACCCAGCTCCTTGATTTTCCCAGGGACTCCGGGCATTAGCGTCAAGGTTTCCTCGATAATGTTGCGATACTGTTTTTTGTGTTCTCTTCGGTATTTTTCAACATCAACAGTCACGCCCTTTTCTTTAGTGAATCCCTGGATGTTTTTCCCATCCCTTGTCCAATAAGAATAGAACTCTTCTTCGCTCAATTCTATTCCTTGTTCCTTCAGGGCCCTAATAACCGATGCGCAGAATAGTGGTTCGGTATCAACAAGCAGGCCATCCAAGTCGAATAAAATCCCCCTAATCGTCATGCCAAACCCTCTTCCGGCTGATATCTGTTTGGCGCCTTCTTGTTAAAAGATAATTGATGATTAGTGGATTCGGTGCGGCCGTACTGACTGTACAAAACACCCTGTCGGGCAGAATACCAAAACTCATATTGTTTAATCGGTGTTTGGCCGGGAATGCCCTCGCAGTCCATATGAATTCAAAATCCGGTATCTAATTGAACAGGGTGCAAGGTGGCGGTCGCTAGGCAGGACTCCTGAGTAAGCCTGTTTGGTGTTTTGTCTACGGCCCTCATCCACGATTAGTTGGAGTGATTTTTATGGAAAAGAAAGTCGAAGGCCCAATATGCATTTGTCCCAAGTGCCCCAGCTTTGCGCAATGCGGGGCCAAGGCATTCTGCTTTACCGGCAAGAGCAAGTGCATCGCAAAGGAACAGGGGTGCCTCTGCCCGGCGTGCCCGGTGCAGGAAAAGAACGGTTTTTCAGGGGTTTATTACTGCATAAGGGGTGCGGCTAAACCTGCTTTTGTAAAATGAATCAATGGAGGTTGAAAAAAATGGCAACAAAAATGGGCGCATTGGACATGGTCGCAAGCGGTCTTGTCATCATCGGCGGGCTCAACTGGGGCCTTATAGGCATTGCAAACGTCAACATCGTGCAAGTACTCTTCGGTTCAATCCCGATGCTTGTAAGCGCAATCTATGTTTTGGTCGGGCTTTCCGCAATATATGTGGCATACATGATGTCCATGATGAAGTAGTTCTTTTTTTTATTTTCATAAACTATGTCGGGCCGAGCGGGCAACAGGACTTTTGCCCAATGAAAATGCAAGTGATTGAATGATCTGGATTTGCCGAGTCTGCGGCTACAGGCACAAAGGACGCAGGCCGCCCAGGGAATGCCCGCAATGCGGCAGCTTTGGCGACGAATACTATTTGGAAAAGCCCGTGCTTGATTACAATGGCGAAAAGCTCGACGTGCTTTTGGTTAATGGAAGCTCGCACAAGGCGCACAACACCAGCAGCCTTGTTGACGTTGCAGAGGATGAGCTTAAGCGAAGGAAACTCCGGTACAGGCGGATAGACTTGAACCAAGTCAATGTCCAGCACTGCTGGTGCTGTTATAGCATGGGCAACAAACAGTGCACGTACCCGTGCAGAAACCAGCTTGACGAGATGCCCAAGCTTCACGAGATGCTGCTCAATTCCAAGGCAGTCATAGTCGCTTCTCCAATCAACTGGAACAACATGTCCGCCCGGCTCAAGGACTTCCTTGACCGCCTTACTTGCATACAGAACCTCCCGCTCCTTGGAAAGGAAAGCCCGACAGCAGGCAAGGCAGTTGCCATACTTGTGAACGGCCACGAGGACGGCGCGATGAAGACTGCATTGGATATATTTGTTTATTTCCAGCAGATGGGCTATGTCCTGGTTCCTTACGGCTTTGCATACCGCACGCACGGCGCAGGACGGGATGCAAAAACAGACAATGCCTTTTTCAAAAACGACGCGTTCACAAAAGGCCAGGTGGTCAACGTTGTTGGCAACCTTGCCGAGTTCATAAGGATGGGCGTTGAGCAGAAGTCAAAGAACAGGATAAAGCCAGTAGCGGAGTGAGAATAAGATGATCCAGCCCCTTGCGCAGATTGCGCTTTACGAGATTTACGGAAAGCCCCTTGTGATTTACCTGGGCATGCTTACCTTGCTGTGCTTTTGCATAACCGCATACATCGGATACCTGGTGACCCAGGGCAAGACCAAGTTTGCAAACCACAAGAAGATGGTGCTGGCTTCCTTTCTCATCATGATAATACCCGCAAGCTTGGCGTTCTCGATATTCTTTTAGTAAAATGTTTACCGTAAAAATGAAGAGGGTTGAAATGTCAAGCAAGCTGGTTCCGTCCGTAGCCGTCCTGGCCATTGCGGCAATATTCTTAGCAGGATGCACTTCCTACAGTGGCTCAAATTCGCCTACTGCGATTCCCAGCCCATCCGGCGCAGTCCAGCAACCCGGTCCTGCATCAGTATCAATCTCAAACTTCGCATTCTCTCCGGCCAGCCTGGCAGTAAGCAAAGGGACGACCGTGACTTGGGCGAATGGTGATTCAGTCCCGCACACCGTGGCTTCTGATTCGGGCGTGTTCAATTCAGGCAGCATAGCCAGCGGGAGCGCATTCAGTTACACGTTCAACAACGAAGGCTCATTTAGCTACCACTGTGGAATCCATTCGGGCATGACTGGAAAGGTAGTTGTGCAGTGAGTTTATTTTATTGCGTATTTGTCTGTGGCGTGCTTTGTATATGAGAGGAAGTCATTAGATGCAGTTGTAGCAGCATTGTTGGCTTTTTGGGCTGACATTTGTATCATCACTATTACAATGACTGATATGAGCACTACTCCGCCAATAATTAGCAGATACTCAAATGCGCCCTGGCCTTTATTGTCCATTATACAAATCACTCGTTGGTGTTTATTAATCGTACTTGCTTTTCAAGAAACTGCGGAAGGTTTGTGTGAACTATTTGTATTTCATGATATTGGCCAAGAGAGTGCGTTCCTGACGCTTTCTCCTATGAATCGCAGGTAGTCCGCCTCGCTTTCCGCAATAGCTATGTTTGCTTTGGATGTGGCGGATTGAACCATTACAATTACAATTACTGCAATCATCACAATTCCTCCCAGCATTAGGAGGTATTCGAATGCGCCTTGGCCCTTATTTTTCATCTGCACCATGGTTTCATTAGAGGCTGTCTTGCTTAAATTCTCTTGCGTCATGCCGGCATTGCCTTTTTGAATGCGTTTTTTGTAAAGGGCATTTGTCTGGGATGAAAGCGGATAAAAGTATGCTTTTCAAAGTTTACCTTATGAAAATTGAAATCCAGCGTGATGTTTTTGAAAGCTGCCTGGAAGGCGCAAAGCAGTCTTTTCCTGCGGAGTTTTTGGGTTTACTTGCAGGCATAACGAAAACCGATTTCGTACTTGCAGACCGGCTCTATTTGGCGCCGCTTTCTTATTCTGACCAAGGCAGCGTTATTTTCGACGAGTATAACATGCCTATTGCAATGGGCATAGTGGGCACATTTCACTCACACCCGTCCGGTCCCGCGCTTCCATCCCACGCTGACTTAAAGTTGTTTTCTCAGAAAGGGTCATGCCACCTGATTGCATCCTATCCTTTCAAGCGGGCGGATGTGCGGTGCTTTGATTCAAAGGGAAAGGAGTTGCCCTTTGTCTTAGTGTAACTTGCGGTTTACCTGCAGTATACCTAACTTAAATATACGCAAGAATTATTAGTATATCCAGTGATATATTTTGGAATATCCGGTTCCTTTATGGCGTGGCAAGCCCGTACGCTTTTCAAAGCATGCGACCGAGGAAATCCTCAACGACAATATTCCTGTTGAGAAAGTCCTCACCGCGCTTGCCGAAGGAGTGGATACGGGCGAGAAAAGGAAAAAAGGGACGTTTGAGTTCGTCAAGGGCTTCAAGGACGAGGTCCTCAAAGTCGTTGTTGCTGATTGCGACGACACTTGGGTTGTCATCACGGTCATAAAATTCGGGAGGTGAAAGCGGTTTGCGTTGTGTCTGCGGTAAAAAAATGAATCCGGCAAAGGTCAGCCTTAGGGGGTTTATCCTCGATGGTTACAAGTGCGTGTGCGGGGAGGAGACTTTCAACCCCTACGATGTGGAACGGGTGAGGCTTGCGTTGCACGAGAATGTCAAGGCCCGCAAGGTCGCAAATTCGCTTGTCGTCACCCTGCCCAAGGGGTTCGCAAATCTTGCAAAGATAAGCGAAGGCGACTCGTTGAAGTGGACTGTTGCCAAGGACCGCCTTATACTTGAAAAGTCCGCGGCGTAGTCAATCCTGCTGTCCAGTTTTGACGCACAAGAATTATAAACTCCGGATAGCTTTCTTGTATTTCAGTAATATTTCAGGGTCGATTGATGTGGAGGATGCTGGTGTTGTCTGCCAATGGCAAGTGCGCCAGCCTCCAGTCTAGCTAATTTTAAGGGTTTGGCGCGAAAAACGTTTTTTGGAACTCTTAGCGCGGGCCAAAGGAAAGCAGTAGAGCTCGTCGTGTACGCTGCCAAGAACGATTATGCAACAATGACTTTTGTCTGCCACTATGCACAGGATGCAGGCATAATCAGCGAACCCTCCTGCCGCCGCCTTATTCAGAGGTTGCGAAGCCTCAAGTTGATTGATTGCGGTTCCAGTGAAAGCAAGGGCCGCATACTCACTCTTACGCCCCTGGGCGAAAAAATCCTGGTTGGCGAAAGTATACTTTGTTTTGGTGAAAGAAAATGAGCTGCAAGTGCGACACGTACGGGAAGAATTCAAAGGGCTGCAAGATTACCCTTTGCGAGGACGAGATGCCTCGCAAGTATTACAACATCCTGCCTGATTTGCCGACTCCTCTTGACCCGCCGATTAATCCGGCAACCGGGAAGCCCGCGCAGCCTTCTGAACTTGAAGCAATCTTTACAAAGGAAGCAGTGCGGCAGGAGATGTCCTCGCAGAGGTATATAGATATTCCTGATGAGATTGTGTCCGGCCTGTTTGCAGTAGGACGCCCCACACCAATGTTTCGCGCCCACAGGCTCGAAGCCTTCCTCAAGACTCCTGCAAAAATCTACTTCAAGCACGAAGGCTTGAACCCGTGCGGCAGCCACAAGCCCAACACCGCAATAGCCCAAGCCTATTATGCAATGAAGGAAGGTGTGCAGGAGCTTGTCACCGAGACTGGCGCAGGGCAATGGGGCACCTCGCTTTCCTACGCGTGCGCGCTCTACAAGATGAAGTGCCGGGTGTTCATGGTATCCAGCAGCTTCTACCAGAAGCCCTATCGCCGCATCCAGATGGAAACTTACGGCTCTAAAGTATATCCTTCTCCAAGCCGCGAGACGGAATACGGGAAAAAGCTTTCCGATGCAAACCCGGAGCACTCAGGGAGCCTGGGCATTGCAATCAGCGAAGCAATCGAGACTGTAGTAAATACGCCAAACTCGAAGTACTCTCTTGGCAGCGTGCTCAACCATGTGATGCTCCACCAGACTATAATCGGAGAGGAGGCGAAGATTCAGCTTGCAAAGGAAGATATCAAGCCCGACGTGCTGATTGCGTGCGTTGGTGGTGGAAGCAACTTTGCCGGTTTTGTGTTTCCGTTCGTGCGGGACAAGATTGCAAAGAAAAGCGATGCTGACATTATTGCAGTCGAGCCTACTTCGGCGCCTTCGATTACCAAGGGCAAGTACGACTACGACCACGGCGACTCTGCAGGGATGACTCCCTTGCTGAAGATGTATTCCCTTGGAAAGGACTTCATTCCCGCAAAATCGCACGCAGGAGGCCTGCGCTACCACGGGATGGCGCCAACAGTGTCCAGCATTGCACACGACAAGCTGATTAGGGCAGTTGCATACGACCAGAAGCAGGTGTTTGAGGCAGGCATGCTCTTTGCGCGCACCGAAGGCATCATTGCGGCACCGGAATCCTGCCACGCAATCAAAGCAGCAATCGATGAGGCGCTCAAAGCCAAGAAAGTCAACGAGGAAAAGACAATTGTCTTCAACCTCTCAGGACAAGGCCAGCTTGACTTGATGGGGTATGCGGATTACCTGGCTGGAAAAATCTAGGTAAAAACTCCAATAGGCTTTGCTTGAAAAACCACGGGCTTAATATTTGCCCGCTGGTTTTCTTTTTTTATCAAGTCCCCTGAGGTAGTCTATCTTGTCTTATCAAAAAATCTTGGCAGTACTGGCTGTTTTCTGCTGCATCATCGTTTCAGGATGCGTGAACGCTCCTGTCGGGACAGCTCCAACAACAACGTCAGCGCCAACCAGCGATACAAGCGTCACCGTCTTGAATTATGACTTATTTATATCCGTCAATAACAATTTCGCCTTAACGGGAAAAGACGATTCCGTGCCAGTCAGAATTCTTTCTGAAAAGTATTTCCTTGGGGCTGAGATGACTTGCGGCTCGGAAAAGGCAATATCCGCTGTTTCGAATCCCGTCATGAATCCCGAATATTCTTCTAAGTTAGGTGCGGGAGAGAATCTCTTCAATTACTTCACAAAGTACGTGTTCTATTCCAAGGACGGATACATGGCAAAAAGCGAGCAAAGCAACGAATCGCTGAACTCGGATTATGAAAGCGAACCCCTTGTAGATTCTACCCATGGTTTGTTGTATGCTCCTAACCCGCTTCCGTTGAATTCCCTTTTTGCAATGGCTGGCCAGAACTTCAACTCCGTATTTGGAAATTGGAAAGATGGCGAGACAAAGGAGCTTGCCGACGTTCATTATTTTTCGTCAAGTGAAAAAGACCTGGTTATAATCAAAAAAATCGGAGAAAGAAAGGGGTATGCCCTTCCATGTACTGAGTTTTCTGTAAGCGTGTCAGTAGGAAATGCGTCATTTGGAGGTTACGGAACTTATTCCCTTATTTGCG
>JBAZHM010000062.1:0-7708 GCA_041652355.1 Candidatus Micrarchaeia archaeon
GTTTTAGCCAAATACCCTAACTTTGGTCTTTTTTACTTTTTACAGCGCTATTTCATAGTATCAGCCAACGCAGGTTCTTGTTATCTCATGGAAAAGAAAATAACCAAGGAAGACATTGAGCGGGTAGCACAGATTGCCCGGCTTAGCCCTTCGCAGGACGAGCTTGAGGCTTTGACAGTTGATGCCAACGCAATACTGGAATATTTTTCGCTTATTGATGAAATTCCCGAATCCGAAAAGCCGCAGACCTATGTGCTTTGCCACGACAATACGCTTCGCAAGGACGAAATCAAGGAGTCTGAGCCTAAAAGCATCCGCCGCGGCTTTGCAAAAGAGCAGGACAATTACATGCTTGCGCCAAAGAGCTTCTGAACGTTGTGCCTTATGGAACGCCACGCAATTACCGCAATAAAAGTCGATGCCATCAAGTCCGGCAAGGTTACTGCAAGCGCCAACTTGGAAGAAAAGGTTGCGCGGATTGAAAAATACGACGGTGCGGTCAAGGCGTTCATTGAAACTTATTTTGACGATGCAAGAAAAAAAGCAGCAGAAATTGATGCAAAAATCAAGGCAGGAAAACCCGTGGGCCCTCTTGCCGGGCTGGTTGTTGCGGTAAAGAACGTGCTTGCAGTAAAGGACAGAAAACTCACTTGCGCATCCAAGATGCTTGAAAACTATGTTTCGCCGTACGACGCTGCGGTTGTTGAAAAACTGCGCGCTGCTGATGCGATAATTGTCGGCAGCCTCAACTGCGACGAGTTTGCATGCGGAAGCGACAACACAAAAAGCGCGTTTTTTGCAACAGTAAACCCTGTAAGTTTCTTTGACGAAAAAAACGAAATTGCAAACACTTCAACTTTGGACAAATACGTTCCAGGCGGCTCTTCAGGCGCAAGCGCAGCAGCTGTTGCTGCAGGTTTTTGCGACTTGACTTTAGCAACAGATACCGGTGGGAGCATCCGCTGCCCAGCTGCGTTTTGCGGAGTAACCGGATTCAAGCCGACCTACGGCACGGTGTCGCGCTATGGCATGGCGGACATGGCCATGAGCTTTGAGCAAATCGGGCCGATGGCACCTGACGCGTACGGCTGTGCTTTGCTGCTTTCGGTAATTTCTGGACGCGATTATCGCGACTCGACAACTTCAAAGGCAACGGCGATTTCCACGCCCGCACCGGACTTTGGCACTGCAAAAAACAAAATCCGCATTGGCGTGCCAAAGGAATTCTTTGACGGGGCAAACCCACAAGTTGCAAAAGCAGTGAAGGATGCAATAGGCAGGTTTGCACAAAAATCCGGGTGCGAGCTGGTAGACATTTCAATTCCTGCAGTCAAGTTCGGGATTCCCGCATACTACCTTCTTGTTTACAGCGAGTTTGCATCAGCAATGCAAAAGTACGACGGATTCCGTTATGGCGCAAATGCCAACGTTTCCGAAGAACTCATCGTGGCAGTAAGCAAGGTGCGCACTGCAAACATCGGAAAGGAGTGCAAGCGCAGAATCATGCTCGGGACATACATTACCACAAAAGAGCACAAGGATGCCTGGTACACCAAGGCGCTCAAGGCACGCACGCATGTCCGCGCACAATTTGATGGCGCGCTTGCAAAATGCGACTTTATACTCGGGCCAACCATGCCCAACCTTGCTTGGAAAATTGGCGAGAAAGCAGCTGACCCGCTGCAATCATATCTTGAGGACGTCCTTACGGTTCCTGCAAACTTGTGCGGCCTTCCCGCTGGAAGCGTGCCGTGCGCAAGAATCGGAAAGCTGCCAGTTGGCCTGCAAGTGATTGGCAGGCGCGGCGCAGACTATGACACGGTTTGCCTGATGGCGCAAATTGAAGAAGCACTTAGCGGTTGAAAAGATGGAAGAAGAGGAATTCAAAGTAATCATCGGATTGGAAATCCACGTCCAGCTTGCGACAAATTCAAAGCTGTTCTGCAGCTGCTGCACGGACTACCAAAAAGCAGCAGGGCCGAACGAGTACATCTGCCCTACTTGCACAGCACAGCCTGGAACAAAGCCGTACGACATGAACGCCCATGCGTTCGAGCAGGCGCTCAAGATTGCCCTTGCGCTTGGAAGCGAAAAAATGCACGACAGGGTAATCATGCAGCGAAAGCACTATTTTTACCCGGACTTGCCTTCAAACTACCAGCGCACTTCAACCCCGATTTGCGAGGGCGGAAGCCTTGCGGGCGTTTCTATCACTGAAGTGCACATCGAAGAGGACCCCGGAAGGTACGACCTTAAGACCGGAATTGTTGACTACAACCGCGCCGGAGTCCCGCTTTTGGAAATAGTAACTGACCCGGTGATAACTTCCCCTGACCACGCGCGAAAGTTCCTTGAGGAACTGCGTGCGGTTCTGGATTACCTTGGCGCTGCACGTGATGTTGAATCCGGAAGCATGCGGGCAGATGCAAATATTTCAATCAAGGACCACAACCGCGTTGAGGTAAAAAACATCAACTCTTTCCACGGGGTTTTCTCTGCGCTTACGTATGAAATCTCGCGGCAAAAAAACATGGTAAAGAACGGCCTGGAGCCTGCACGCGAGACGCGACACTTTGATGAGGACCGCGACATTACTTTAGGAATGCGAAAGAAAGAAAGTGTGGATGACTACCGCTACATTCCGGACCCTGATGTGCAGCCGATTGCAATTGCAAAAGAGCAGCTTCAAAGAATTGCTGAAACTCTCCCGGAGCTTCCTGCAAGGAAAACGGAGCGCTTCAAGGCGCAATACGGCGCAAGCGGGGATGAAGCCCATGCGCTTTGCATGGAGCTTGCAATGGCAGACGCATTCGAACGCATTGCAAAAAAAGCGGATGCCAGGCTTGCTGCGGGTTTTATGCGCGGGACTCTCAAAAAGCAGCTTAACTTCCGCTCGTGGAACTACTCTGCAGTTGCTCCAAAGGAACAATTCATGGCCGATTTGCTGCTGATGCTTTTTGAAAAGAAAATAACTGACAAAGTAGCAGAAAAAATGCTTATTGACATGATGGATGAAAAGACCGGGCACAACACGGCAATGCAATACGCGGAAGTGGCGGGGCTTGTTGGCGTGCAAACCTCGGATGAGCTTGCCGCATTCATAGAAAAGGCGATTTCAGAAAATGAAAAGGCGGTTTTGGATTACAATGCAGGAGCGCAAAAGGCACTGCAATTTTTAGCAGGACGAGTGATGGCTATGACTAAAGGAAGGGCAGACCCGGCTGCAGTTCAGGAAATACTCAAAAAAAGGCTGTCAAAATGAACGCCCGCATCATCATTGCAACTGCCAATGTGCATAAAATAAACGAGATTCACCAGCTTGCAGGCCTGCTAGGCTGGAAAGCTGAACTCGTGCCGCTTTCTGATTTTTCAAACCCGCCAAAAATAGTGGAGGACGGGAAGACTTACGAAGAAAATGCAAAAATCAAGGCGGTTGCTGTTGCGCAGCAATATAACCTGCCCGCACTTGGCGAAGACTCGGGAATGGAAGTCTTTTCCCTTGCAAAAGCACCAGGGATTTTTTCTGCACGCTTTATGGATAAAGCTGGAAAATCCTGCAACTGCACCTCATCAGCATGCGCACAGGCAGCTGCAAACCGCGACATCATACGGCAGCTTGGCGGAAGCGAAGGCGAAGAAAGGGACGCAAAATACGTCTCCGCAGCATGCCTTGCATTCCCGGATGGAAAGGTTTTCTGCGTAAAGGCAGAGTGCAAGGGGCGCATTGCGGACAAGGAACGCGGAACTGAGGGATTTGGATTCGACCCAATATTCATGCCGGAAGAATATGATTACGAACAGACTTTCGGCGAGCTTGGCCAGCGGGCAAAGAACTCAATCAGCCACAGGAGAATGGCTCTTGAGGCGCTTGTTGCAAAGATTGAGAAGAAATAGATTTAGCCGGAGTAACGGCGAAGTTTGTTTTATCCCGTCAGCTTCTTTACATACAACACGTCGCGCCCGCACCACGAGATTCGCTCTTGCGGGTTTGGAATGCGCTCGGAAGTTATCAGCCAGTCTCCTTTTGCATTGCAGCTTGAATCTGAACAGAAAGCCATTTCGCCGATTGAATCCAGGTTGAACCAGTTTGGCCTGCTCCGGTTTGTTGCTGAAAGCACAGACTGCACTTCGTTTGGATCTCGCGCCTGGTATGCAAAGGAATAGATGTAAACAGGATGCCCTAAAAGTTGCCAGGTCTGGCTTTGAGAATACGACTGCGCTGCCTGCGCCCATCCTGCGCCTGATGCGAACAGGGGCGCGCAATTCCAGCTTTGCTGCATTGGCATGATTGCAGCCGCTTCAAACCCCAATGCAAGCACTGCCAACGCGATTGCAGCTGCCTTGGACTTTTTTGAAACCGCGTAGATTCCAAGCCCTGCTGCTGCAAAAAAAACCGGAAACCATGTTGCTGCCCTGTAGGATTGGGGAGAATAGAAAGTCAGCGCTGCAGGCAAAAAGCCAAACAAAAACCAAAGCAGAACCGCATACCCGAGCACGTCGCGCTTGTTTTTCACTATGCTTGCAACTGCAGCCAAAAGTCCGATGATTGCAAGCAGCGCAAGCAGTTCTGATAAAAATTGTGCATTGGGTACCTCTGAAGAATATGGAGCGGAAAGGTAACTCCAGCCAAAGTAGGAAACGTAATGCCGCGGAAGGATTGAAAGCCACTGCTCGTGGTTTGCATTAAGCGGAGAATCAGGATTGAATATGGTCACTTGGTCCCTGCGAAATGCATCGTATGACGGGTGCTGGAACATGAAAACAAGCGACGGAAGAACCAGGACAAACAGCATGGTTCCAAAAACAATAGACGGCTTCAGAACCTTGATGATGCCGCGGCCTGCGTCGGTGATTGACCGGATGAAAATCACAGGCAGCATTACAAGCAGTATGAATGGCGCAGCTGTTGAGTAGGAATAGAATGCCAGCGCTGCAAGGGCTGCACAAATTGCCATGTTCCTATTAGAAAGCCTGCAGGTTGCTGCAACCAAAAGGGCGAGGGTGGAAAACACCTGAACCAGAAAAGTGGAAAACCCTATGCGCGACGAAATAATCATTGCAGGGTTCAGTGCCATTAATAGCCCGGCGCTGAATGCAGCTAGCCTGCTTTTGGTTGTGCGAAGCAAAAACAGCGCAACAGCAAGCGGCAGCAGGGAATTTAGTATTGCAACTGGAAGCCGGATTGCAAGTTCGGTTGGGCCAAGAATTGCCGAAAATGGCGCAGCAATATAGGTCAGTGCAGGAGAGCAATACTCGCCAAAGCATTCCGGACGGGCAGGTAACAATACCCCCCATTGGTCATGCAGCGTGGTGCCTATGCTGTAAGAATCGTACGCATACAGCGCTTCGTCTTGATTAAGCGGGGGGGTTGAAATGCCCCACAGCCGGATTGCAAGGGAAAGCACAAACAGCAGTACAAGAAAGGTTGAGTCTGCGTTCCAATTCTTTTTGACGCTTTGCAAAAACAAGCGGATTTTTTCAACTGCATAATGGTGCTTGGTGGAAACTTGCGCGTTGACTGGTTTTGCCATACAAGATAAACAAACAACAAGGCGGATAAAAAAATAGCGGGCCCGGCGCGACTCGAACGCGCAACCGCCTGGTTGCTCCTGCCGTCGCAGAGTATTACAAGAGTCCGAATAAGAATCGGGCTATTGCGGCATTCGAAGCCAGGCACTCTGTCCGTTGAGCTACGGGCCCAGTTCTAATTATTAGGATTGCAAACAAACAAAAGCCATAGCAACGACCATATTATTTTAGAAAAAACCAGTATGTAGGTAAACGCGGTGTTTTGAAATGCAGGAAAAAAAACTCAAGCCGTTTGGGATTAGGAAAATGATGCTTGGAAAAAGCAGGCTTGTTCTTCGCCCAAACAAAATGTCGGATGCCAAGGCGCTCAACGACATCGTCAACGAGCCGGGAGTGAACGACTTTCTGATGACGGAAAGCCCGCTGAGCCTGCAATCCACTAAAAAAGTCCTCAAGGAAGACAAGAAACACTTGTGGATAGTTTCCGAACTTGATGGGAAAGTAGTTGGCTCTATTTCAATTAGGCCCGGAATCGGCAGGCACGACATAGTCTGCCAGTTTGGAATCGCATACTCAAAAAGCGTGCACGGAAAGGGTGTTGCGAAGGCGTCTCTTTCTGCAGTGTTAGACTGGATGAGGGAAAACGGTTTCGACAACTGCACCGAGCGTGTGCTTGACAACAACGGACGCGCAAGGGCTTTTTACAGGAAGATGGGATTCAAGGAAATCTGCCACATGCCGCGGCAGATGCGGACAAAGAACGGAATAGTTGGAGTATACGCAATACAAAAAAAGTTGTGAAAAAAAATGGTCAAATACACGCCGATTGAAAGAAAGGAAATTGTGGTAAAAGGCGAGCGCGTGCTCTTTCGCCAAGCCAACATTGCCGATGCGCCTGCACTTGCAGCCGTGCTTAACGAACACGGGGTCAAGGAATACCTGCGGGATTATGGCGGAACGCCAAGGGTTGCGCTTGACATTTTGCGCAACCGCAAATTCTGGCTTGTTGCGCAGCAAGGCAAAAAAATCATCGGCGCTATGAGGATGCGGCCAGAAGAGCACCCGGCAGCATGTGACTTTACCCTTGCTTTTACACAAGCAAGCAGGGGAAAGGGAATTGCAAGCGAGGCACTCAATCACGGCTTGGATTGGATGCGTAAAAACGGGTTCAACAACACCACAGCATATGTGGGCGACTATAATGCTGCGGTTGATTTTTACAAGAAAAACGGCTTTAAGGTTGTTGCAGTGATACCCAACCAGTTTGTGCTGCCAAAGGAATTTCAGACAAGCGAACACAAGCTTGGCAATAGTTTGGTAATACAAAAGATGCTTTCAAAAGGTGAGAAGAATCGAAACTAAGACGATAAACGCACATTTTCCCTTGACTCTGAAAAAAAACCTTGCAACCTGTGGCAGCAAGCAAGGGTATTCTAACAATAATCTTGTGCTGGAACGAATGGACATTGGGATGCACCAAGCGGAAATCCCGATTAGCCCGGAAACCAATCGCAACGTGCTGGATGAGTTTAAGAAAAAATTTGGCAAGCCCAATTTTTCTGATGCTGAAATTGTAAACGAAATAGTCAATCGCAGAATTGCAGGGTGCAAAAAAGACGCCGAGGACCCCAACTCCCTTAAGAGCCGCTCAAAAGGCCACGTGATTGAAACCTACTTGCACGAAGGTTCCGGATTAATTAAAATCAGAATCCGCCCAGAATAGGTGCTAAATATGCAAGAACCACAATCCCCACAGGAAATGCCTTCTGAAGGAAGGGCTGAAATTTACAGGGTAATGAAAAACCTGATGACGTGCCAACGCGCGCCTAAACCAGTAGTAAATTTGCACTTTGCACAAAGGACGGACCTTTCCGACGGGGTGGAATACCACATTCCTTCCCGCGAGAACCAGGCGGACTTTAACCTGATCGGAACCCATTACAACATGACTAATGCTAGCCACTCTGCTCGTCTTGCAACGCTGTTTACGGAGCGCCTTAGCCCTTGCGGAGTAAAACGCGGGGTTGAATTTGGGAAGAAATACGACTTCACCTGCAGCATGTCCGACGGCGGCGTGAAGGTAGTTGTCAAGCCTAGAATAGGAAAATAAGCGGGCCCACGGGGATTCGAACCCCGGTCTGAAGCTCCGCAAGCTCCCGTTCTGTCCAAGCTATACTAT
>JBAZHM010000063.1:0-7603 GCA_041652355.1 Candidatus Micrarchaeia archaeon
ATAATCTTCAAAGCCTTGTCTTCGCCTTTGATTGCAAGGTCAGTTGCAATCTTGAGCATGTGCTCGTCAGATACTTTTTCGTAGTAGTCCTCAATTGGCACAGCAGGCTCGGAAAAGTGCGCAAGGTAGTCGAGCGCCTTTGCGGCAGGGTAATCTCCGCTTGCAAGCGTGCTCTTGTCAGACTGCAACGACCAGTTTACCCACTCAGGGTTAGCTGCATCCGCATCAATTTGCCTTGCAACCTCGTATGCGACCAAGCCCGCAGTGTGCGCTCCGGAGCTGTCAAAAGCGTGTGATGTTGCAAAAGCATCGCACAAAGAAAGCGCGTCGATGTTTGGCGGGTGGTGGTCGATTATGCACACTTTTGCGCCCGAATCCTTAAGCGCTTTCAACCCATCCACGCTTTCTGCGTTCGCGCCAAGGTCGGTTATGACAACTGCAAGCGCCTTTGCAGCATCGCGTGCCCGCACCACATCATCAAAAGAGTCGCGTTTGGAGTAAACTGCAGAGGGGACTTGGAAGCCAACCACGTTTTCTTTCCCAAGCCGCTTGCTTTCTGCATATGCTCTTGCAGCAACGTAAACCTGCATTCCCGAGGTTATGCCGTCGCAGTCGTCATTGAAGCGCACGCACAGCAGCCTGCCTTCATCAAGCCATGATTTGATTGCGCTTGCGCATTCCTGCATTTTGGGCGAAAGTGCACGCATGCACTCGTCATCAAAAAGAAGTTCCAAAAAATCATTTCACCCTTTACGGTATGTGTGTCCGTTCAAAGCCAGTAATATATTCGCAGGCTCAGAAATTGTATAATGAAAATAGCCAAGCTCAATGCTATAAAGGTAAGCGAAGGCAAAGCGTCAATCTACGTGCCGTCTGACAGCTTCACCGACCCGCACCACTGCATGGTGTTCTTCAACCCCGTAATGGAGTTTTCGCGAACCATCTCCAGCATCGCGCTGCAGGCGCTAAAGCCGCGGCTGCCTTCCAATCCGAAGATACTTGATGGCCTTTGTTCAACAGGCGCTCGGGGCGTGCGCTACTACCTTGAGGTTGGGAAGTCCCGCGTAACTTTCAATGATGCCAACGAGCTTGCGATTGCCTATGCAAAAAAGAACGCTCAGCTAAACAAGCTCAAAGGCGCATCTTATTCTTCCAAGGACTTCTTTGTTGAAGCCGCAACCAGCCACGACTACGATATTGTCGAACTCGACCCTTTTGGCACGCCAACCCTTTTCCTTGACTCTGCAATCCGCGCGTGCGCAAAGAACGCGGTGATTTCAGTAACCGCAACCGACCTTGCAAACTTGTGCGGGGCGCGGCCAAAGCCATGCATGCGCGAGTACGATGCAGCACCTTCGCACAACTACTATTGCCACGAGACCGCGCTTCGCATCCTCATTGGCCGCGTAGTCCGGTCTGCTGCAGTTCACGCAAACGGCTTTACTCCCCTTGTAAGCTTCTACTCCGGCCACCACATCAAGACAATTGGCACGCTGACTACGTCGGCCAAGGCAGCAGACGAAGCATATTCAAAAGTCGGCATGCTTGGCTTCTGCCGCAAGTGCTTTGCATTCTATGAAAAAACCGGCACTTGCAAATCATGCAAGGCTCCGCTTGAGCGGTGCGGCCCGCTGTGGCTTGGAAAGCTTGGCTCGGGCGAGACCTTATCAAGCATGCTTGCAATTTCGGAGAAGTCCAAATACGCAACGCCCGCGCACACTGCGTTCATCAAGCTGCTTTTAGAGGAGAACCAGTTCGCCCCGGGATACCTTGACATCCACGAGCTTTGCAGCGCAAACCACAAGCCCGTAGGCAAAAAAATAGATGTGACCATCGACGAGCTGCGAAAAAAAGGCTTCAATGTTTCACGCACGCACTTTGCGCCAACAGGGCTAAAGACCGATGCTTCAGCTGCGGACCTTCTAAAGGCTTCGTGCGGATAAAAAAAGAAAAAGATGGCTTGGGGTATTATCCAAGCAAGCCCACAAGCGCTGCTGCGGGTATTGTTGCAAGCAGCATTGCCATCACTACTATTGCAAATACTGCTATCAAGAACGCTACAATCAGCCCTGGCAGCAGCCAAGTGAGCACTGCTTTTAAGTTTTCAAACCCGTGCACGATTTTTAGCGACACGGTAAGCTGGTACAATGCGTAGATTCCAAGCAGCAGCACTATCAAATTCTTGATTGCATAGCCAAGCACAGGCACTACGTACATGATTTTTGCAAGCGCCATCAGCAATAGGATTGGCGAAAGGAACACCGCAAACAAATGGAATTGCTCGCGAAGCCCGCCTTTTCCTCCAAGCACTTTGGCAAAAGCGTAGATTATCACCGAGTATACCAAGGCGAATATCGGAACGCCGATTGCAAATGTGATTGGCCCAAAAACCAGCAGGAACACATTTGCCGTAAGCAACGCGCAAATGAGCGCATAGAGTGCGCCAGCAAGGGAAAGCATGATGATGCCTTTTGAAAAGCCGCCTTTTGTGCGCTGATGGGCAAGTGTGGCTTCGGGGTTTGCCACTGCAGCAACCCACAAGTTCACCATTGCGCCAAAGTCCAAGCCCTGCTTTTTCTCCGCTGCAAAAAATGGCATTGCCTGCGGTGCAGCCTTTAGTGCCTTAGTCGCACGGATTTTTTTTACCGCGCGCTTTTTTGAAACAGCCTTTTTCTTTGCCAAACCTTCATCACCGTTAGGGCGCATTTTGCCTTATGCAGCATTAGGTTTTTTTGGTATAATACTATTTACCCGACCGAAGAAAATGGCAAAATCAGGGAATAAAAAAAGAGAGAAAAGAAAAAGAGGAACGAAGAGCAAAACTGCCCTGCCAACGCCCGCGGCTTTCTAGATGCTGACTTTTAGCCCAAGAGCCTTCTTCAGCTCGCGGTAGCGGTTGCGGATTGTGACTTCGGTCACTCCTGCAACGTCAGCCACTTCCTTCTGTGTCCTGCGCTCGCCTGTAAGCACGCTTGCAATGTAAACTGCAGCAGCTGCTACGCCCATTGGGCCGCGGCCTGAAATCAAGCCCTTCTCAATAGCCTGGTCAAGCAGCTCAACGGATTTCTCCTGAGTCTGACCTGAAAGGCGCAGTGCAGTGACAAAGCGCGTTATGTAAAAGCGCGGGTTCGTAAGCGGCACCTTAAGTTCGAGTTCCTGTGTGATGAGGCGGTAGGTGCGTCCGATTTCCTTTTTGGGGATTTCAGCAACAGCTGCGATTTCGTCAAGGGTGCGCGGGATTCCGAACTGCCTGCAAATGGCGTAGATCACTGCTGACACGACGCTTTCAATCTGGCGGCCGCGGATAAGCCCGCGTTCAACGCATTTTCTGTAAAGCAGTGCTGCTGCCTCGCGGATGCTCTCGGAAAGCCCAAGGTGGGAGGCAACTCGGTTAAGCTCAGTCAATGCAATCGCAAGGTTGCGCTCAACTGAATTTGAGATGCTTGCGCGCTTGTGCCACTTGCGCATGCGGTAAAGCTGTGCCTGCTGGCTCGGAGCGATTTTTCCGCCGCGCACGTCGCGGTTGTACTGGTCAATCTCAGTCACAAGCCCCTTGTTGGGTGACATGTATTTCAAAGGAGCGCCAGTTCTTGCCCTGCTTGCCCGCTGCTCGGCGTCAAAAGCACGCCATTCGGGCCCTTCCTGTACCAAGTTCTCCTCGATTACGAGGCCACAATTCTGGCAGACAATCTCCCCGCGCTCGGAGTCGCGCTTGAGGTTGGTGCTGCCGCATTCAGTGCACTTGCTGTAAATCATTTCCATCTCACCTTTTTACAAAAACATGACTTGTTTGCCTTTCAGAGGAATTCCGTTTCATCTGCGAACTTTTTTGCAATCCTTGCCACCACAAGCGGCTTTTCAACGCTGCCTATGGTTTCAAGCACCACGCCTGCTTTTTCTGCGTTGAAAAAAAGCGGAGTTCCCTTCTGCACGGGCTCCCTTGCGTCTACTGTAAGCAGCTGCGTGCCGTCGTCACATTTGCAAAAGAGCCTGTACGTCATGCAGTTTCTCACCGTTGACACAGAAGGATGCTGCTAGGTGCCTAGGGCATGTAAAAATCCGTTGGATACCTAGAATTCGCTTCCTTAAAGTAAAACGTATTTAAATCTATTCCCAATTAAGCTTATATTCGTTTCGGCTATAAAAGGAGGCAAAAATGCTTCATGTTGGTTTTTTTCCTCTGCGAAAACGGTTGTCCGCAGCTTGCAAGGCAGAAAGCGAAACATCAAGTCCAACTGTCCTTATCTCTGGTGCTAAAATGTATCTGCCTTCCTTTTTTATATTCTTAGCAATTTGCTCATGCAGTTCGTTTTTCTTTCTGACAAATATTACCGAACGGTCATTTCCAATCCTAATCAACGCATCTGGTTCGCTGTTTTTATTGGGTGTTTTCGGGTAAATTTCAAACCAGCCACGAGTTGGCATTTCTTGTGTGGTCTTGGAAGAATTTTCTTCAGTAAACGCCCTTTTGTTCTTTTCATAAGAAAGGACTCGCACTAAGTTGTCATAATCACCAGTAGGGTAAGATGTGGCGCCAACACCTATGGAATAACCTGGAAATTTTTCTTGCAATTCCTCAATAGTGGCGTGCGTTACACCTGCTGTTGCATTCATTTTCTTATGGATATTTTCCGATTGCAGTTCTGGGATTGGCGGCCTAATAAGTTTCCTAACTCTTTCAAGAACCATTTTTTCACCAAATAAAAAAGCTGTACGCTAATTGTCTGGATGTGATTCAATAAAAAAGAGGGCTTGTGCCGGAAAAACCAACCGGCATCAAAAAAGAAAGCGGTTCAAAGCTTACTGCTTGAGCATCACTGCGTTTGCCATGCCGTTCTGCCCGGGCCGCGAAGTGACCTTTGCCTTTCCGCCCTCGACTTGGATGATTGAGCCGCAAGTGATGACGTTTTCGCGCGAGTACATCCGGTTTGCCTTGTTGTCAACCACGTTGATGATGCGCATTTTCTTGGTCTTGCCATCCAGGCCGGTTACGCTTGCGTAAAGCGCATAGTCAAGTGCGAGCTTCTTTTTTCCGCCCTTTGAGCGGAAGGTCTTGCGCACTTCCACAGCTTCCTTTGTGCCCTTGATGTCCTCGGGCCGGATTACCTTGGTGTGTGCAAAAAAGCCGCCGATGTGGGCGCGTTTCTTGTCCGCTGAAGTCTTAAGCTTGCCGCCTGAGCCTGAGGTCTTTGAGAGCCTCTTTGCGTGATATTGTACCATTGTGATTTTCCCTCCAGAAACATTAATGAAAGTTCTATCCGCGCTTGCCGCGGTGCTTTCAATGAAAATATATTATGCGGCGTTGCCAATCGTTTCATGATTTACGTTTATTATGCCAAGCCCGTTGCCGATGTTGCGGCTGCCTTGGAGTCCATACGGAAAAGCTGTCCACAAGCTTTAGCAATTGTCGTGCGAAAGAGTTTTGGCTGTAGCAAGCTACTCTATTTTTCTCTATTCTTAAGTTTAAAATCCTTCCAGATGGGCAAAGCAGCAGCCAAAACCCCGGAGCTTGAATGGCTGTGCAGGCTTGTGTGCACCCACAACGTGTCTTCTGCGCTAAAAGCCACCGCGCCGGCATCCGGAGAGGAAGTTGCAATAGCTTCGACTGTTGCTTTTCCTGTTGCTCTTCAAAAGGAACTTGGAGCAGTCCCCAAGGCGTCCTGCAAGGACTGCGACCGCGATTTCCTTTCCAGTTTTTACGGGCTTTCAAAACAGGCGCTCTCCAAATACAATTTGTGTGACCTTTCCATGGAAAAGATGGCTGTAGAGGCTGCAAGATGAAAATAAAGCAGGCTGGCAAAATCAAGGAAAGCAGCAGTCAAAACCGCAGCAATTCGCTTTCGCTTGTGGTTTTTTCCCTTTTAATCCTGGCAGCGTTTGCAGTGAGGTTTTATCCTGCGGCGCTGCAGTCGTTTACTGACCCGGACCACTATTATCACTTGCGCCAGATGGAGTACGTTGCACAGGAAGGGGCTGTGCGGCAGTTCGACGGGCTTTCCAATCTTGGGAGGCCATACACCTACTACCCGCTTTTTCATCTTATTGGCGGAAGCATCGCGGTGCTGTTTGGCATGCCAGCGCTTTGGGCGTACGCGTTCGTGTCACTTGCCGTAGCAGTTCTTGCAGTTTTTGCAGTGTACCTTGCAGCAAGGAGCGCGCTGTTGCGCTGTGAAATAGCTGATGCGTCACCTATTGCATCGTATTGCGCGTTGTTTGCAGCGTGCCTGCCGATATTTTTCTTTCGCCAGACTGTATTTACGCGCCCAGATGCTTTTGCTGCGGCGATTTTTGCGCTTGGGATTTTCTTTTTGCTAAAGCGCAGCATCGCCGGCATGGCAGTTCTTGGCGCTTTTGCCGCGCTTTTGCACCCTTATTCGCTTGTGGTAATCGGCGCGCTTTTGGCAATCGCGCTTCTTTCCGACTTTATTGTATCCTGGCGTACGCGCACTGCGCCGGTATTTTTAGGCGATGATTTTTGCAGTGAAAAGTTTTCGGTTGCAAAGGCAGTGCAGTCAAAGGCAGTGGTTTGCCTTGTGGTTTTTGCATTTGGAGCGCTTCTTGCAGCAACATATTATTTGCGGCTTCCGCTTTCCGACCTTTCGCTTGCGCACACTTTTCAAACGTCCTCGGAAATGCAGCCGTTGGACCCGGTTGCATTCCTGCAAGTTACTGGGCCGATGCTGATTTTTGCGCTCATTGCCCTGCTTAAGGCTTTCGGGATTCCGGACAAGCTTCCGGAACACCGGTGGGTGTGGATTTCGGTGATTTCAGTAATAAGCTCAGCTGGCCTTTTAGGGTTTGCAAGCAGGAACATGGTTTTTGCAGCTGTGCCGATTGCCCTTCTTGCCGGGTTCGGCCTTTTCGAGGCGCAAAAAAAGACCGAGCAGTATGCCATCTGGGTGTGGGCGATATGCGGGCTTGCTGTGCTTGCATCCGTGTACTGCAGCCTTGCAGTGCAAGGCGGGCAGTATTCTGCTCCGCAGCTTTCAGGGTTTTCCTACTTGGCAAGCCTTCCGGATGCGCCTGTAATTGCGTTGTGGGACCGTGGCCACCCCCTTACGGAAATTTCAAAAAAGCAAGTGGTTGTTGACGGCTATTTTGAGTTCGAGCCGCAGTTAGACCAAAAGACTTTGGATGTTGAGTTCATGTTTCACTCTGTAACTGAAGGCACTGTTGTGGAGATTGCAAAAAAGTATGGCGCGGGCTACGTCTTTTTTGACAACAAAACTTGGGATGTGTTTGGCAGGGATGCCAGCGGGTTTTTCTTGTCTTATGATGCTGTTTTAAACCAGTCAAGTGTGATTGAAAAAATCTTTGATTCAGGTGACTCCGAAGTTTACACTGTTGCACGGCATTCTTCCTGAGTTTTTTCCAATTGCGCGCCGTATTCTGCATCAATTACCTGCCTCATCTTTTGGCTGCGGGCTTTTCCAATCCCTTCTGCCTGTGTAAGCTCGTCGATTTTTGCATTGAATATTTTTGACACCGAGCCAAAGTGTGAAAGCAGCGCCTTTGCATGCACCGGGCCAACTGTTGGAAGCGACTCTACCACAAGCTGCTGCAAGTCTGCAATCGGAACTTCCTTTTTTGCAGTCTGCATCCT
>JBAZHM010000064.1:0-7591 GCA_041652355.1 Candidatus Micrarchaeia archaeon
GGAAGGCAGGCGGACCTGCGCAACACAAGCGAGCCATCTGGCGAGGCGGGAACAATCACTGCAGCGTTCTTTTTGAAGAGGTTTGCCGGCAAGTGGCCGTGGGCGTACATTGACATTGCAGGAACCGGCTGGCAGACAACGCAGGTTGTGCGAAACTATTATTGCTGGGGCCCGACCGGTGCGGGCGTTCGGCTGTGCACGCAATACTTGCTTGACAGGAGCGGCAAATAGAAAATTTGGCTTCGAGCGCAGTGCATCACTCATCCGCGCTTTTCTTTTCCTTCTTCATTTTTTTTTATTCGAATTTCGGCTTCTTGAAAATCATGTCAATGTGAATCTTGCTCTTGTTCTTGCCGCCCATGTTCTGGTTGTCGCCAAAAGCAATGTGCGCTGTCCCGTAGACCTTCTCGTCCTCAAGAAGGTTACCTGTAAGCTTTGCAAAGTTGTTGGTGCCGATGCCCAGTTCTGCAACGAATTGCGCGTTGCTGTCTGACTCCTTGAAAATCAGGTTCCTTATGCGGTTCTCAGTCTGCTTGTCCTTGCACTTGATTTCCTTCATCCTGCCCTTATCAATCCTAATCCTGATTGGGTGCTTAGGCATGCCGAAAAATCCTGTTGAGCCATCAACTACAAGCACTCCGTCGACACCGTCTTCCAAAGGCGCGATGAATACCTCTCCAGCAGGCAGGTTGCCCCAGACGCCTTTTTTGTGGTAAAGTCCGGAGTCCTCAATCCACTTGCGGTTTCCAAGATTGATGTGCAGGTCGGTCCCGCCAGGCGCGGTTACGTGCAGCTCCTTTTTTCCTTTCATTTTTGCAAGCATTGAGTCGGATATTTTCTTTACTTGGTTGTAGTCCGCGCGAAGACCGCCTTCTACAAGCATCCTTTCCTCCACTCCCGGCATGTGGCCAAGCCTGGCCTTGTTTTTTACCGCCAAGTCGATGACTTGCAAACGAAATGGCGTCTCTTCCGCAATGCCGTCCATAATGGTCAGCACAACGTCCGCTTTTTTTATTGCAAAGGCGGTTGCTGCGTTCAATTCCTTTACTGGCCTAATTTCATTCGTAAGTATGATCAGAGATACTTTTGCTCCGTTCTTTTTGGCAACTTCCGAGACTGCCTTGGATATTCCAAGCCGCTCCTCATCAGTGATGATGAGCACTTCCTCGCCGTCTTTGATTTTCATGCAAGTATTGACAATGGTTTTTGCTCCAGCAAAAAGGGGGTTCATTCGTGGTTTAGCCTCGTAAAGTCTAGTCTACAAAATCAAAATTTTCAAGTTCGATTCTTTTCCCGTCCAAGTAGACCTCGACGTCCTTGATTATCCCGTCAATGTGGATGCCTGCCTTGACGTCTCCGCCAAAAGTGCTGTTGTCGCCAAGAGCTACGTGAACCGTGCCCTTGACCTTCTCATCCTCAAGCGTATTTCCAATGAGCTTGGAGTTATAGTTTAATCCTATTCCAAGTTCAGCTATGTTCCTTCCTGGTTTTCCTTTTGCATCAAGCATTGCCGCAAGCTCGTCCGCCCTGCCGCCTGTGATTGAGGTTGCGTACCTGTTCTTTACCTCGACTTTGATGGGCTCGCCAAGGATTCCAAAGTCGCCCATCGAGCCATCCACTACATAAGTGCCATTGGCGTCGTCCGGTGCGATGAATATTTCCCCGCCAGGAAGGTTGATGAAATCGCCTTTGGCGCAGATTCCCGTGTCAGCGTGCCACTTGGAGGGGTTTACTTTAAACGTAATGTCAGTTCCTTTTTTTGACACTACTCGAATTACCTTGGTTTTGTTCAGCATGCCCTGGAGTTTGTCCGCAGATTCCGCCACCTTGTTGTAATCCGCAGTGATTCCACCGGTTGTCATCATCCTTTCCGTAATTCCCGGGAGGGTGGCAATCCTTGCGCCCTTTTCAGTCGCAGCGCGCCTTGCCTGGGTGTGTGAAATCGATTTTGTAGTGGGCGCGATGATGACATCAAAGCCAAGCATTGCGTCCGCAACTGCCTTTGGAGGCTCCTCGCTTGGCACCTTTCCAGCTTTCATCTTAAGGATAATCGCGACGGCGTTTTCCTCAAGCGCGGCATCAAACAAAGATTCAGGGATTGAACTTGGCATTTCGTCGTCAGTGATGATGAGAACGGATTCGCCTGCCTTGACTTGCATGCTGTCCTTGAGCATGTGCCTTGCGCTTTCTTTCATGTCCATGAGTTGTTTTCACCGCTGGCGCTTATTCTTCATCATATCTGTTTGAATACTTCAGCATTTGCGTACTAAATTCGACGTCGTGCGAGATTTTGACGTCCGTGATTTTGCCCTTCGCATTTTTGACCGGCGTGTATGTCGGCATCGCAAATGCAAAATACTCCGGAAGCCCGTTTTTTTCCGCCCGGCAAACGACCTGGTCACGCCAGTCTTTATTGAACGTAATCGCGTATTTGGTTATGAGCGTCCTTGCAGCCTCATAATCACCTTCGGCTTTTATCCTCATCAGCTCTGCTAAAAGGGACTTCACTCCTTCGTACATTTTTTCCATGCTGCTTACCTTGAAGAACACCTTTTCATTCTCTTCAACTGCCTCTATTGCTTTGAATTTGTCCATTACGTACGATATAATCAGGTGAGTTGCCCGCATGTGGTCGTCTTCTATGCTGTCCGTCTTGACCCTGCGAAGCATGATAAGGTCCGCCATTGCATATCGCCAGTATTCTGCACAGGCAACATCGCGGCTTGTCATGATACCAAGCTCAACAAGCTTGGGGTCGAACATGGTGTACAAAGCAACAAGATCCGCCCGCGCTTCCTCCAAGGTAGAATAGTATTCCTTTATGTAAGTCGCCGGGTCTGCTTCGAGTTTCGGGCTTGATTTTCCCGACCCGTGCCCAAGGACTTCGTGAAGCGCAACATGCAGGTTCTCCGCCTCTATTGAGTGCTTTTTCAGCAGGGCTTTTGCCTCCTCACATGCAAACTCATCAGTAATCTTCTGGTCCAATGCTCCGTTCGTCGCTGCAAGCACGTTCGTAAGAAGCACGCTTTTTGAGCCGTAGGTTTGCCTTAAAGTGTTCGAGTTCGGAAGGTTGACTCCAAGGGGAATCATCGGGCCGGCATGCCCCGTCCCAAACAGCACAGTAACCGCAAGCGCAGTCGGGCAGGCGACGTGTTGTTTTTTGTACCTGTCATCCCAAGGCGCGCGGTCTTCGAAAAGCTGGGCGTTTTGTGAAATCTTGCTCATCAGCTGCGTGGTTTTTTGGTCGGTGCAGTACACCAACCCTTCAAAAGACGCCTTGCTTCCGCGCGGGTCCTTGTAGACTTCGATGAAGCCCAGAATCATGTCCACCTGCGAGTCGTCCTTTACCCAGGCAATGTTGTACTTGTTGAATTGCTCCTCCTCTCCTGTTTCAAAGTACTCCATCAGGCAGGTTATGGCCTCTTCCTGTGTTTTGTTTGAGTAGGGAAGAGCCTTTTTCAAATTTTCATTAACCCTGAAAAGCTCTCTTGCGTACATTCCTGTGGAGATTTTTTTGCTTTTGTTTCCCGTGCGGTAGACCTGCTCGACAACCTTTCCGTTTTCCTTAAAGATGCGCGAGTTCAACGGGTGTTTTTCATCAAAGCCATCCAGGTCGGACAAGGTCACTCCGCAATAAAGGTTGTTGGCGCTGCCGGTTATCACGTCATCTTTTCCTGCAGGGTTTTTGTTGGTGATAAGCGGTTCAAACTCGGGGTCGAAAATGGCTTTTTCATACTTTTTCAAGTATTCTTGAACTGATTTTCTGCCCTTTTCAGCTGGCAGTTCTGCGCCGTTTCCCATTGCCTTCCTTGTTGCCTGACACAGTTCTTCAAAGGAAAATTTGGGCACAAACTTTTTTTTCGTGCGCTCGTTGTACTGGCTGCTGTTTACCCAGAAAAGTTTTGCATAATTTTTAATCTTTCCAAGAAGCAAAGCGTCTATGCCATCATCGTGTGCGAGTATTTCCTCAAGTATTCTGCGTATCCCGAGCACATTGTGGTGGTTCTGGTCGTAGTAGATGTCCCTTCCAGAGAGCGCGGCCTGGATAAAGTAATATGCTTTCAACCGGTCTGATTTGCCCAACTTCGCATAATCATCCGCATAAAGCTGGAGAATCGCGGTGTCTTCCACCCTTTCAAGGATATAGTTTTTCTTGTCTTGCTTTTCCATGCAAATCATCCAGTTCGTATCAGCTAGGGGACTCAGTTTCAATTCTTGTGCGGGTGCCCTTTGCTGTTTGCCTTTCATACCCTACTGCAGTCAGGAATAAGTATGTGCCGGATTTTCGCGGTAATATTGACTAATTTATCTTTTGATGGATTTCAGGAAAAGATAAACTGGGATTGACTTTGCTTTTATGCGCCCAATACCTGATTGACAGCACGGCGAGATACTCGTCCAAGAAAGTGGCTTTTTTCCACTTTTCCATCCTTTATTTTCACGCCTTCTTTTTTCAGCAGTTCAACTTTTTTCTGTGACTTGTCCTCTCCCAAGTAGCCTCCGAGGCTCCTGTCCGAGCGGATTACCCTGTGGCAGGGAACTATGATTGGATTCGGGTTTTTGGAAAGGATGTTCCCAACTGCCCTTGCTGCCTTTGGGCTTCCTGCTGCAGCCGCAACCTGCTTGTAGGTCGCGGTCTTTCCTTTCGGGATTTTGGATACTGCTTCGAATACTTTGGTGGAAAATCCTGTTCCCGCACGAGTTGCCATTGTTATATTCCCTTTTTTTTACTCCCGGTTCTTGCGTATTATTTCACTCATTTTGGAAATTTCCTTTTTCAAAAGGTCAGGATACCTGCTTTCCTTTATCGCTTTCTCATCCATCTCTCCGATTATGAACGCTCTTGCCATCTGTTCCGGGATGCCAAGAGTGAATGAAATTCCGCTTGCGCTGTGGGTCGACTTGAGTTTTTCCATCATTTCCAGAAACTTTTTGGACGGCGTGACAATAATCCCAAGCCCTGCAGCAGTTTTATCAAACTTTTTTGATTTGTCTCCGTCAAAGTTGATGTACTTTCTTGTGATTTTCTCATTGAGCCTGGAAAATGTCGGGTTCTCCTTCTTTAGCGTGTTGGCTATTGCTGCGGGGTGCATTCCTTGGTCGTGCATCTTTTGTATCTTTTCTTGCACCTCTTCAGAGATTCCGCTTGCCCTTGGCGATACCTTTACCATACTACATCATGCCTTCGTAAAGCTTGCCTTCACCGTTCCAAGCGAAAGCTCGGAAAGGTCCGTCTCAGCAGATGCCTTCTCAACCCTGCCAAAGGAGATTGACTTTGCGCCAACCTCAATTGAAATGTCCTTTTCATGCTCAATGATGTACCGTTCAAAGCTGTGGTCCGAGCAATTCAGCACCAATTCGATGCGGTCTGCGACAACATAGCTTTCCGCTTTCCTTGCAGCCTGGATTGCGCGCGTAAGCTCGCGCGTTGCAGCAAGCATCGAAAGCTTTGGAGTCATCTCAAAGTCCAAGTACAGTGTTGCGCCCTTTGCGAATTCGCGGCAAAGCCATTTGCTCCCATCCGGTTTTTCCTCTGCAAAGGAGACTTCCATTGCGTTTGTTGATGAGGATATAGTTAGTCCCAGCGCGTATGCGGCCTGCTTTGCCTTCTCATCACCTGAAATAACGATTCTTGCAACCGGCCAGCGCAGCTTGATTTTTGCCTCTTGGCGCATGCTGTTTGCAGTCTCGGTAAGCTGCATCGCAAAGAGCATCTGCTCTTCAAGCAAGTCGTCGACCAGCTTTGCATCCTTGGTCGGGTATTCCGCAAAGTGCAAGCTTGCGCATTTTTCATTTGCATCAAACCGCTTGAGGTTCTGGTAGATCCTTTCTGCAATGAACGGCGTAAGCGGTGCCAAGAGCTTGGTCAGCTTGCTCAGCACGTAGTAAACTGTTGAGAACGCCTGTTTTTTTGATTTCTCATCCGCGCCAGATGCGCGGTCGCGTATCAGCTTTACGTACCAGCGGGAATACTTGTCAACCGTAAAAGTGAGCAGCTCGCGGCCTGCGTGCTGGAACTCGAAGGCTTCCAAGTGTATCGTGACTTTTTCTGCAAGGTTGTTCACAGCAGAGACGATGAACCGGTCTTCTGCAGGAAGTGACTTGTAATATTCTTCCGTCATCGCATCCGGCTTGAACCCGGTTGGCAAGTACGTCTCAAAGAACACATACGAATTGTATAGAATTGACAGGAACCTCTGGATTTCGCCTGCGCTTTTGAATGAGAACTTCTGCACTTCCCACGGCGGGACTTCCCAGCAGTAGTAGAACCGGAGCGCGTCAGCTCCAAGCTTGGTGATGGCGTCAGTTGCCGAGACTACGTTTCCAAGGCTCTTGCTCATCTTTTCGCCCTTCTCATCAAGCACCCAGCCCATGAGCCCAACTTGCTTGTAAGGCGCATGTCCGAACACTCCGACGCTTGCAAACATCAACGAGTCAAACCAGCCCCGGATTTGGTCCTGCGATTCCACAACCAAGTCAACTGGAAACACTTTCTCAAACAGCACCTTGTTCTTGAACGGATAGCCCAGCGATGCCCACGGCGCGATTCCGGAGTCAAACCAGACGTTGAATATGTCGTGGATGCGCTCCATCTCTCCGCCGCAACTGCACTTGAGCTTGATGGGGTCAACGGTGTGCCTATGCAAGTCTGAAAGGTCGTCTGGTTTTTTCACCGCATTCTGCAGCAATTCATCGCGCGAGCCGATGACCAATTTTGCGTTGCACTTTTTGCACTCCCAGATTGGCATCGGGATTCCCCAATAGCGCTGCTGGGAAATGCACCAGTCCTCGCGGTCGGAAAGCCAGTTTGCGAACTTGATTTGCCCAAACTCCGGATACCATTTTACTTGCTCGTTTTCGCTGAGCATCTTTTCCTTAAGCGGGTCGACTTTGAGGTACCACTGCCTTGAAAGCCGGAATATTAGCGGGGTCTTGCATCTCCAGCACAAAGTAGTGCGGTGCATTTTGTAGTCTGCATTCAGCATCAAGCCCTTCTCTTCAATATGCTTCATGATTTCCGCATCGGCTTTCTTTACGTACACGCCGGCCCAGATGCCTCCGTCTGCAGTGAACTTTCCGTGCACATCAACAGGCGAAATCGCAGCCAACCCGTAGTGCTTTCCCATGAAGTAGTCGCTTTGCCCGCAGCCAGGAGCGCAGTGCACCAGGCCGGTGCCGTCTGCCATTGTGACGAAATCCTCGTATTCTTCAACTGCCTCAGCGGGCTTGGAAGGCGATTCAGTTTTCTTTGATGCTGCATATTTTGCATCCGCAGCCTTTTCCTCCTCGGTGCGCGTGTCCTCCTTGGCCATCTTCTTTTTGTACTTCTTATTTGTCATGACCTTTACTGAGAGGATTACTTTGCGTGACTTTGCTGCATCGAGCTTTTGCTGGCTTGGAGTGTCCAAGAGGGGTTCATAGGCAATGCCTTCAAGCGTGCTGCCGTCAAATTCCTCCACAACCCTGTAATCTTCAGGCTTTGCCTTGAGCAATTCTGAAAATACCGCTTCAAGCCGAGGCTTTGCAAGGATGAGCAGTTCGTCCTTGTATTCGACCTTGACATACGTCTCGTCGCCTTTTACTGCAACCG
>JBAZHM010000065.1:0-7158 GCA_041652355.1 Candidatus Micrarchaeia archaeon
CAGCTTGCGCGTGTTGATGTTGATGCGAATGGTTATGCTGGATACAATGATGTTTCGTTGATTTCATCCTATTCTAATGGAAACATCAACACGTTTACCGCATGCACAGCGTCAACACCAACTCCCCGCGGAAAATACGCCGCGCCATCCGCAGGCACCGGGCTTGCAACAGGCAACGTCAAGCCCTGGTGGTGCTTCTGGTGCAACTAAGTTCTCTCTTCCCTTTTTTCATTTTTCCTTTTCGTTTCCCTCTTTTTTCAATTTTTTATTTTCCCCTCCGCGTTTCCTTTCCATTTATTAGCCCCCAATCACTAATCGTGCATATTGGTGCTTTAATCAAATGAAACGCCACAGCCGCAAAGGGCACAAAGAACAGGAAAGCAAGAGCATCGGACTGCAATCCAAGCCTGCGGCATCAGCAAAAAAAAGCAATAGCCTGTCCAAGGCAGTGAAGTTCTTTACGCAAGGCTGGGGCGCATACACCATCCCGCTAATTCTGATTGCACTTTACCTTTTACTTGAGCAGCTGCCCTTTTCCTCGTTTTTGGGCCTCGCTTGCTTTTTGTCAATAGTCTATCTTGTATTTACTGATGTTTTGCCTACAAAGAAAGAGTCAAAAAACATCAGCCAGCCTTTATGGGAGCTTGCAAAGACTATTGGGCTGGCGATTGCAGCTTGGATACTCATTTGCATCGTGCTGCAAACCGGCAAGCCCATGAACGTGGTGACCTCGTGCAGCATGCTTCCTGTTTTGCACAGGGGCGACTTGGTTTTTTTGCAAGGCGGGCAAATTGCAGCGCAGAATGTGGTTTTGAACTCATCAATAATGCAAAGCAACCTGGAGTTTTCCCAATGCAATGTCCACTACCTCAACGGGTCTGAGTCAACTGCTCCCTGCCTGTCTTCGCTTACTCTCAACGGCAACCAGTATCCTGCCAAAACCCAAAACGACATCATAATCTACGAGGCAGATCCTGCAATCTACGGCTCCATCATACACCGCGCCATGCTGAACGTGACTTTTGGCAACAGCTCGTACCTTCTTACCAAAGGCGACAACAACCCCGGAATGGACCAGCAGTCCGGGATCAAGCCAGTCTCGCAAGACCGCATTAACGGCAAGGTAATGCTTGTAATCCCTGCAATAGGCTACCTCAAGGTATTTTTGTTTGCCGGGTTTGACTTTTTGTTCCGGCTTCCAACTCTTGATTTTGGCTACGCGCTTTCAGCTTTCGACGCTCCAGCAGGCTGCGATTACCTCCTTTTGCAGGCTTGAACTATTCCGCTTCTTTCCGCTGCTTTTTTAATGCTTTAAATCCTCCTTTATCCCTTACAAGTCATTAAGCAAAAAGCGCAGGAAGCAATATGCGCAGGAAAACAATTTTTTCCTAAGGGGGAATTTCACATGGAGCTTGTTTTGGAAGACGCCAAATTCTTCAAGTCGTGCATCGACGCAATAGTGAACCTGGTAGACGAAGGCTCGTTTGAAGTCTCAAAGTCGGGCCTGCACCTTCGCACCATGGACCCGTCGCAGATTGCAATGGTGGACTTTACCCTTGGCTCTGACGCGTTCAAGTCAATAAACGTCGAAAATTCAGCATCGCTTGGGATAAACCTGATTGACCTTTCCAAGATACTCTCACGCGCACGCTCTTCTGAAAAGCTTTCGCTTATTCTTGATGAAAAAGAGGCGAACAAGCTCTCGCTGGAGTTTACAGGGGTAAACAAAAGGACTTTCAAGCTTCCGCTTTTGGACCTTGCGGTGTCATCGCCAAAGGAGCCCAAGATACCGTTCGACTCGCATGTGAAAATCCGCGGAGGCGCGTTCAAGGAGCTCCTAAAGGACGCGTCGCTTCTTTCATCGCATGTATCTTTGGAAGTAGCTTCTGACAAGTTCACTCTTGAAGCCCACGGGGATTCCGGGGACCTGAAGGCTGAAACTGAAAAAAACTCAGCAGACCTAATCGAGCTTAAGTCAGGGACAAAGGCACGTGCAATGTTTCCATTCGAGTACCTGGATGACATGACTCGCGCGTGCCCGGATGACGCGACTCTCCTGGCAGAACTCAAGTCGGATGCGCCGCTGAGGCTTTCATACTCCATCGGCCCTGCAAAGCTTGCGTATTTCCTTGCGCCACGCGTAGAGACCGTTTAAGCAAAATTTTTGCTTAGGCAACACCCTTTTCTTTTCCTTTTGATTACTTAGTTCAATCTGGTTTTGTAATTTGGCTAAATTCCTGAAAGGAATCAACAGCAACATATACATACTCGGAGCAGTGAGCATGCTCACCGACGTGGCAAGCGAAATGATTTTTGCCGTGCTGCCGATGTTCTTTACTACCGTGCTTGGCCTTGACAAAGCGGTAATCGGGCTCATCGAAGGGTTTGCCGAAGCGTCATCGCACATTGCACGCATGGCATCGGGCTTTGTCTCCGACTTATTGAAAAAGCAAAAGAACATCGTCATCTTCGGGTATGCCCTCTCGTCTTTTTCAAAGCCGCTTTTTGGGTTTGCAACAACCGCGCCAATATTGTTTTTTGTGCGCGTAACCGACCGGGTTGGAAAAGGCATACGCGATGCGCCACGCGATGCTTTGATTGCAGACTTCACCAAGACCAAAAAGAGGGGCGCGGCATTCGGGCTGCACCGCTCGATGGACAAAATCGGGGCAGTAGTCGGCCCTGCGCTTGCAATAGTCCTTCTTCCGCTGATGGCGTACAATTACCGCGACTTCTTTTTGCTTTCCATAATTCCGGGGCTTCTTTCCCTTGCAGTGCTGTTTTTTTTCATCCGCGAACCGCTAAAAAAACGGCGCGAGGCTGCAAAGCTTCCAAAGAAAATCAATTTCAACTGGAACGTGTTCCACCCGCACCTTTCCCCTGAGTTTCGCAAGGCATTGTTGATTGCTGCGATATTTGCGCTTGGAAACTTCAGCTTCGTTTTCTTGATGCTTCGCCTTGAAGATTTCGGCATTGCAGCCACGCTAATTCCGGTTGCTTACCTTATATCCAATTTGATATACGTTCTTGCAGCAACGCCTATTGGCTTTATCTCGGACAGGATTGGCCGCAAAAGGCTCCTGGCCGCAGGTTATGCTGTTTTCTTTTTCCTCTGCTTTATTGCAGCAAGCGGCACGGGCGGGGTTGCAGCAGGCTGGCTTTTGATTTTGCTTTACGGCGTTTTCACCGCAACTGTGGAGACAATGCAGCGCGCGTTCGTAGTTGACATTGCAGGCAAGCACCACCGCGCAACCGCACTTGGCACGTATTTTGGCATCGTTGGGCTAATCACGTTTGCAGCAAGCGCGCTCGCAGGCTTCTTGTGGCAAGTCTACGGCGCTGGAGCGGCATTCGGGTTTGGCGCTGTTGTATCCGCAATATCCGTCTTTGCAATGATTGTGTGGTTTTCGCCAACGCAAGGCAAGCCCTCCGTTGCATCTGGCTAGCGGAAGGCGGGTTTAAGTATGAAATTGCGGCTACGCACAACTTATATTCCCTTTTTGCGTTGATTGTTTCGAAGTAACATTCACTTTTTTAGTTTTCCATCAAGGGTGTGTTGATTGTGGATTTGGACTCTGTTAAGATAAAAACTGCCCTCATAAGCGTATCCGACAAGACTGGATTGGATACTCTGGCACTTGCTCTCCAAAAGCTTGGAGTGGAGATCATCTCAAGCTCCGGCACAGCCGCTTTTTTGAAGTCCAAAGGAATAACGATAGTTGACGCGTCCAAAGTGACCGGTTTTCCGGAAATATTGGCAGGCCGCGTGAAGACGCTTCACCCAAAGATTTTCGGCGCACTGCTTTCAAAAGAAGGAGACGACTCCGATGACCGCGACTTGCTTGAAAACGGCATCGGCAGGATAGACCTGGCAATTGTAAACCTCTACCCTTTTGAAAAGACCGTGGCAGATGGAAAGGCAACCCTTGAGAATGCGGTTGAGAACATTGACATCGGCGGGCCATCGCTTCTTCGCGCTGCTGCAAAGAACTACTCGCGCGTGGCAGCAGTGTGCGACCCTTCTGACTACCCTTCCCTTATATCCGAGCTTGAAAAAAATTCAGGCGCACTATCCTGTGCAACACGCAAGGCTCTTGCTGCAAAAGTATTCCAGCACACCCTCCAGTATGATGCGGTGATTTCTTCCTACCTTTCCGCACAATTTTCCGGCGAAACATTTGGAAGCTCCATGGGACTAGCCCTGTCCAAAGTCCAGGACCTGCGCTATGGAGAAAACCCCCACCAAAAGGCGGTCCTTTACGCATTCCGCTCCCCTGAAGGCGAGCTTTTGCAAAAAAGAAAGCAGCTGTGGGGAAAAGAGCTATCCTACAACAACATAACCGATGTGGATGCTGCAGTGGGCCTTGCGCTTGAGTTTTCCGGCCAGAACGCGGCAATAATCATAAAGCACAGCAACCCCTGCGGGGTGGCAATCGGCGCATCCAACTTCGAGGCGTTTACAACTGCGCTCTCAACCGACCCAGTATCTGCTTTTGGCGGGGTAATTTGCTTCAACAACCCGGTTACCTTGGCAGAAGCTTCAAAGATTGCAACCATGTTTTGCGAAATCATAATCGGGCCGTCATTTGAGCCGGATGCTTTTGAAGCTCTCAAAGCAAAGAAGAACCTGCGCATAATCGAAGAGCCAACGCTTGCAGGCGCAACCGCAAAATCAGGGCTTGACATGCGCTCGGTCCGCGGGGGGCTGCTGGTGCAGGAACGCGATGAAGCCCTCTTTTCCGCTGAAAAGAAAGTTGTCACCAAAAGGACTCCGACCGACCAGGAACTTTCAGACATTGATTTTGCCTGGAAAATATGCAAGCACGTGAAGTCCAATGCAGTAGTTTACGTCAAGGGCAACCGCACAATCGGCGTTGGCGCAGGCCAGATGAGCAGGGTTGACTCGGCAAAGATTGCTGCAATGAAAGCATCCGCATCCAAGCTTGATACCAATGGCTGCGTGATGGCATCTGACGCGTTCTTCCCATTCCGCGATGGCGTTGACGAGGCTGCAAAGGCAGGCATTACCGCAATTGTGCAGCCAGGCGGTTCAATACGCGACAACGAAGTAATCACCGCTGCTGACGAAAAAAACATTGCAATGGTCTTTACCGCAATAAGGCACACTTGGCACTGATGAGTTGTAGTATGAAACCGTCACTTGTCGCACCCTGTGGCATGAACTGCGGAGTTTGCAGCGCTTATTTGCGAAAGAAAAATCATTGTCCCGGCTGCAGAATTGACGGTCCAACCAAGCCGCTTAGCTGCATCCGATGCAAAATAAAGAATTGTGCGGTTTTGAAAAAAAGCGGCAAAAAATTCTGCAACAGCGGTGCGTGTGAAAAGTTTCCCTGCCCTACACTCGCCCATCTTGACAAGCGCTATAAGGAAAAATACCACATGAGCATGCTTGAAAACCTTGGGAACATCAAAAAGTCCGGCATCAAAAAATTCGTCAAGAACGAAAAAACCCGTTGGGCATGCAAAAAATGCGGCGGCACAATTTGCGTCCACAAGCATTGCTGCTTTGAATGTGGAACGCCCTTTGCAAGCCGGCGTTGATTTTTCTTGGTTTCACGGCTTGAGCTGTTTTTTCAGCGCGTGCCACGCCAGTCGAAAGGTATTAATCCCAGTAATAATAATTCTTACTAGTGGTATGAATGGTTTATGTCAGGATTCCGATAAACGAAAAGGGGCAGGTCGTTATACCGAAAGTCCTTAGGGACTCCTATGGGATAGTATCCGGTGGGGAAGTCATGATTGGCGAAAGCGAGGGCAAAATCTTCATCGAGCCGGCAATGACTAGGAAAGAGTTTGCCAAGGCGCTTGAGGCGTTGCCGAAGTGGAACATGGGCAAAATCGACAGCGACAAGGACTATGCTGAGGAGCTTGAATCCCGTTGAACTACCTTGACGCAAATATCATCATCTATGCTTTGTCCGATACTACCGTCAAGGGCGAATCCAGTCGGAAACTGATTCAGTCCCAGCGTTTCTGCACAAGCATCCTGTCCTTGGATGAGGTTTGCCATATCCTCCGAAAGAAGTCGTCCCAGACTGCGCTCAATGCGGTGTCCGTATTCCTCAAGTCCCCGAACTTGATTCTTGTCCCTTTTGACGCGAGTGATATCGGTGACTTTCTTGAATTCCAGAAAAAAGGCCTCAAGCCGCGCGACGCAATCCACGCCCTAAGTGCAAGGAAAGCCGGCTGCCGAGTGTTCTATTCAGAAGACACGGACTTCGACAAGGTAGGGATTCAAAGGAAAACGCCTTGGTAGTTTTGTCGGACCTGTTATCTTGCCCGTCTTGTGCGCACAACCGCATTCGGTGCAATCCGAACTTGCGGCCTTTCCTTTTCAAAAATCGCCTTGAGCACTTCGGGCGTGTTGCTAAGGTCGGCAAATACTGGCATGTCTGGGCTGTGTTTCTTCAGTTGCTCGATTGTGTGAAGTCCGGTCGCGGTACCGATGAAGCCAAAGCCAATTTTTTCTGCCACGTTGGCTTCTGTTGGCGAGTCGCCGATGATTACGACATTTTTGGGCAATTTTTCTTTGAGCGTCTGATTCAGGGCGATAAAGGCGTTCTCTATCTTGTGATTGCCTTCGTGGCCTCCGAGAATGAATGAGAAATGGTGGTCCAACTTAGCGTTCTTGAGTGCAAGCCGTGCGGTAGCTTCGGGGTTGCCTGTGACCACGCCTATTATTGCGTTTCGTTTCTTAAGCTCCCCAAGCAGTTCCGGTACGCCTTTCAGCACGCGCACCTGGTCGCCTTTTTCCAAAGCCTGTGTGAACTCCGCAATGCCTTGCTTGATGATGCTTTCCTTTCTCGTCTCGAATGAGTTGGATGGTATTTTGAATTGATTCCACGCAATATCTTTTAGTATCTGAGGAAGGTTCTTTCCGCTGTAGTTGCCGTTATCAAGCCTCAATTCGCTAAAGTCCCTGCGCGGAAAATGCGTTGCGAAAACCTTGCGCAGCACTTTTTCGTATATGTCACGCGAGTCAAACAGCGTATTGTCTGCGTCAATTAGGACTAATACTGGTATTTCAGTACGCGCTGGCATCTGTCTTATCCTCCGCGAATCTTCCTCATCTGCTCCACCCTCGCGCCCACCAGTGTCTTTGTTCCGATGTCGCGCCTGTGGTAGAGCTTTCCCTTT
>JBAZHM010000066.1:0-5726 GCA_041652355.1 Candidatus Micrarchaeia archaeon
ACGGTTTGCAATGGACCTGCTTGTCACAAAAGGATACACGCCAGTAATGCCGCCATACATGATGAACCGAGCTGCTTACGAAGGAGTCACCGACCTTTCCGACTTTGAAAAAGTCATGTACAAAATTGACGGCGAGGATGAATATCTCATCGCAACAAGCGAGCACCCCATGGGCGGGATGTACAAAGATGAAATCTTTGAAGAAAAAGACCTCCCACTCAAGCTGGCCGGCATTTCACCTTGCTTCCGCAGGGAAATTGGCGCGCACGGAATCGACACCAAGGGACTATTCAGAGTGCACCAGTTCCACAAGATTGAGCAATTCATATTCTGCAAGCCCGAAGAATCGTGGGCATTCCACGAGGAGCTGCTGGCGAATGCGGAGGAAGTATTCCAAAAGCTCGGCCTGCCTTACCAGGTAGTGGCAATCTGCACCGGAGACATCGGCACTGTTGCTGCAAAGAAGTATGACATTGAAGTGTGGATGCCGCGCGAGAAGAAGTACCGCGAAGTGGTGTCGTGCTCAAACTGCACTGCTTACCAGGCCGCGCGTCTTAACATCAAGGTGCGCGACCGCAAGGACTTCGAGTCCAAGCAATACGTGCACACGCTCAACAGCACCGCAATAGCGACCTCGCGTGCACTCCGGGCGATTCTGGAAAACTACCAGCACGAGGACGGCTCGGTGAGCATACCGAAGGTGCTGCAGCCTTACATGAATAACAGGGAGACGCTCTAACTTTCCTTTTTTGTTTTCTTTAATATATCGCAGAAAGAGTAGCCGTCGAGCTGGATGCGGTAATTGGAATCATTGTCCCAGTTTACGTCGCGAAGCACCGCCGAGTACACCGCCTGCTTGGAGTCCAAGTAAGGCCTCACGGCATAGGTCAAATCGCGAAGCGGGTCGTGGATGATATCCCAACCCGGGAGTATTTCCCTTTTCTTTTCAGGAGTAAACTCTATGAATGTCTTCTTCAGCTTGCCGATTAGCTCGTGATGGAAGCCATCCACCTCATCCTCGCGAAGGTGGTTTTCACTTGGGAGATGGCACTTGGTGCACCGAACCCGGACGACAAGTTTCTGGTCAGCATCGCACCGCGGGTGCAAAAAGAACTTGTAGCGAACGGGAGCTCCGCCGCAGACGGGACAAGGGGAAGGTTTGGGCATAGACGGATTTGGAAGGTATTGGTTTTATTTCCATAGGTAGAAATCCCTTCCATGGAGCAACCACAAGCCATCGCGGAGGAGCGAAAGAAACCCGTTAAAGACCACCTCGGCCCGCACGTTGAGAACATCCGGCGCGTGTTTGACACTATTGAACAGGAAAACGACCTGGAAACGTGGATAAAGAGTAGACCCTTATCAGAAAGATTCGCATTCTATACCAACAAGGATAAACGCCGCGGAAACGAACCGCAGATTCACGTCGTGCCGGCGTTTTCTTTCCCTCTTTCAACCAAGCGCAAGTCCGCGCTTAAGGCCCTGCAAGGCAAGTTCGCAACAGTCAAGGCATTACTTGACGAACAGCATCCGCTGCTCTTTAACCGCTATCCATTTCTTGCATCAAAGGACCCTACAGCAGTTGCCGAAAGGATAGGAAAGGTTGCGGGAATAATCCGCGAACTCAAACAACAGCACCCGGATGAGGTCGTCGGGGTGAACGTGTTCGGCAGCACCAGCCGTGGCTACATGAACGAAGAAAGCGACTTGGACTATTATTTCATAGGAAGCCACCAGGCGTCAACAAAGTTCTACAAGCGGCTCAAGGATGAAAAAATCAGGACCTTCAAGAGCAAAAAGAAGACCTTGGGCCCAAAAAACCGCCACTCGAACGCGCTGTTTACCGGACTGTTCATAGGCGACAAGGATGAACTGAGAAGGCTGCAGGTCGAGAAAATCAGACAGATGAGCCCCGCGCACTGGAAAAGAGTGGCAAGGCAGACTTATGGAAGCGAAAAAAACTTGGATAAGCTCCTGCAAAGGCACGGAATAGCCGAGGAGAAGGGCGTCCGGGCATACATTGAGGCAATCAATTCGCTGAACCGGGTTCCGCCGGCAAACAAGGACGCACTGATAAAGGAGCTCAAAAAAAGCCCACAATACAAGAAGCACTTTGATTAACCAATTTATGTGGCAAACATACCAAAGGCGCTTCAGCCGTCATGAATGATAGGGAGACGCTTTAAAATCAACCCAACTTTTTTATTTTCCTGCGGGCGTATTACCTATGGGCTGAATTGCCCGCACGATAGACGCACTACTCCGTAAGGAGCTGGCTATCGTCTCTGGCAGTTCCATCGGGCGGGTGAAAATCCCGTTGCCCGACTATTTATCGCGGCCAATCGTTTCTTGCCCGCAACCTTTTCCGACTCCAAGGTAGCCATCTGAATCAGGAATAAGAGGATGAAGCGGCTTTTAACCGAAGGATGAAACTACGGGTAGATTTCCACTATCTTTTGAGCATCAGATAAAAAATAATGCAATCAAGCACGCTAAAGTTGCTCCGGCGCTTGACCAACAACAGGGAGACGTAGTAAAGTCTAGTAGTAAAAATTTTCTTGAAACGCGGTTGTCCACAATAATTACAAGACTATCTTTTCCAAGCCCTCGATGCGTTCAAAGTCCGAATCTGAAGTCACCAGTATAGCGCCGATGTTTTTTGCGGATGCGGCGATGAGGCAGTCGGAAGTGCGCACATACTCCCCGCGCTTGCGGCAGGAATCCTGCATCCTGCACGCGGTGTCGCACTCAGCCAAGGACACGGGAAACACCATGAACCTGGCCAGCAGGCTTTCCGCTTTTATCCGGCGGTTCATGTCCGCAGTGTTGAGAACCTCACAGTAGCAGATTACGTTGGTCACAAGCTCTGCGTTTGAAACCAGCTTGACCGCCTTGACGCTCCTCTGGTTGCCTGCCAGTATGTCAAGGATTACGCTTGAGTCCAGGAAATACTGCACCATGCCTACCTGCGACCCCTCTTGATTTCAGCATACGCCTTGTCGGCATCCATCCCCTTGCAGCAGCCAAGGAACTCCGAAAGGTCGAGGTCCTGGGGGATGCGCTCAAGCACCACGTCGGAAAAGCTCTGCTTTGGCTTCTTTGCCGCCCTCAGGCGCGCGTACGCTTCGTTGCTCAAAAAAACATTTGCCATACCTATACCACACTATACATGGCTATAGGAAAATATTTATTCCCCTTTCCTGCTCCATTTCTTGCCCCCTTTCCTCAGCCCGGCAAGACCGGCGCAAATAACTGCTGGGCACGAAAACGACACAGTAAGCATTCCGAAAGCGTTGCGGCCATACATGAGCGACAGGGAGAAGCTGTAAAGGCAAAGCGAGAAAAAGCTTATCGCTCCAGCTTGCACGAGCTCCTGTTTGGATACGCTTTCTCCGGGTCAAACCTGATTTCCCGAAGGTAATCCATCAGCGCGTCCGCATTGGCCTTGTCGAAAAGACGCACGTCGTGGACCTTCTTCGGGTCCTGCGGATCCTGGACTGAGACGATTTTCTTCCCGTTGGAGTAATCGCGCGCCTCTGCCATCTGGCCGAGGAACTCGTACAAGTGGTCATCAAGGACGTTTTTCGAATCGTACTTCGCTGTCGCCGGAAGCTCGGCCAGTGGCGTCCTTCTTACTAAAAGCTGCTTGCACGGGCACTGGTAGTGCGCGATTGCAAAGATTTGCTGCGAACTCTTGTTGCCAGTTCCTGGCGTGGTCACTGAAGGCATATGCTCACCGTTGTAATCGCCCAAAAAGGACGAAGGAGATATTGAATTTTGGTGCCAACCTAATTAAATTGCTTTATCGGTCCAATATGTAGGCTAGTACTAGTGCAGTTTATAGAGTAGATTCCGATGTCAACAGATTCGCAGGCAGCATATGAATTCCGCAAGCAGGTGGAAGCTCTGGAAAAATTCCAGGGCCGCGGGACGCAGCTTATCAGCGTCTACATTACGCCAGGCTACCAGGTTTCCGAAACTGCAGGAAAGCTGCGCGACGAGGCAGGGCAGGCTTCGAACATTAAGAGCACGAGCACGCGAAAGAACGTGATTTCCGCTCTTGAAAAAATCTTGCAATACTTGAAGGGTTTCCGCGCGTCACCGCCAAATGGAATCGCGATTTTTTGCGGGGACGTATCCGAAACCGAAGGAAAGCCGGACATCCAGCTTTTCAGCGTAATCCCGCCAACACCGCTCGGAGTGCAGTTCTACAGGTGCGAAAGCAGGTTCGTTATCGAGCCGCTCAAGGAAATGCTTGACAAGGCAGGCACCTACGGCATCGTTGTCATGGATGGAAAAGAAGCCACCATTGCAGTGCTTAAGGGAAAGCAGGTCAAGGTAATCCGCAGGCTCAACAGCACTGCACACGCAAAGGTAAGCAAGGGAGGACAGTCCGCACAGAGGTACAACCGGCTGCACAACGAGGCAGTTGAATACTATTATAACCGAGTGGGCGCAGCAATGGCGCCGTTTCTTGAATACAAAGGATTTGAAGGAGTCATAGTTGGCGGACCTGGCCCGTCAAAGGAGGACTTCCTTAAGCAGAAATCTTACAATTACCAGATCAAGATACTCGGGATGGTTGACACGGGTTACACCGACGATTACGGCATCCAGGAAGTCATGGAAAAAAGCGGTGACATAATCGCAGAGCAGGAAGCAATCAAGGAAAAGAAGCTCGTTGACGAGTTCATGGCCCAAGTAATGAAAGGCGGCCTGGCAACTTACGGCGAAAAGGAAGTACGCGAAGCAGTGCAAAGCGGAAAGGCAAGCAAACTACTCGTTACTGAGGGTCTTGACTTTAACAGAATCAAGCTTACTTGCACGATGTGCGGAAAAACAGTTGAGAAGCTTGTTGAGACGGTATCCGAACACCAGAACACGCCATGCGGGTGCGGCGGAGTGTACAAAGTCACCGAAGAGCAGGACCTTGTAGGAGAGATAGTTGACCTTGCGGAGCAGATGAACATCCCGATTGAAATAATCAGCAAGGAAACTTCAGCAGGTTTTGCTTTCTACGGCACTTTCCGCGGCTTGGGCGCCTTCTTGCGTTACAAGTAGAAAAAATTAGAAAACGGTTTATTGAAAATGGACTTTCGCTTTTTGCCAGAGGATTTCATCGTCGAAGAAATAACAACAGACGGCACCATACTTGAAATTGACAAGAAAATGGAAACACTTGCAGGAATACCAGCTGCAAGCACGCAAGAAGGGACAGGTGCCAGTGAAGAAAAGAACGTAAAAAATGAATTCTCGTGGTTTATACTCCAAAAAAGGAATTGGAATACACAGCAGGCGCTTGATGCAATCTCAATCAAAATGTACATTCCAAGGAAGCGCTTCAATTTTGCAGGAACAAAAGACAGGAGCGCAATTACTACGCAATTGTGTTCGGTTTTCGGCGTGAGCGCAGAACGCATGCTCACTGCGCACGTAAAGGACGTTAAAATCAACGGCGCCTGGCCGGCATCTGAAAAAATCAAGCTGGGAATACTGAAAGGAAACCGCTTTCAGGTGACAGTGAACAAAATTAACTGCGGAATAGAGCCTGATTTTGAAAAAATAAATGCAAAGGCACGGGCATCCGGCGAAATCACCAATTTTTTTGGAAAGCAGCGATTCGGCTCGCTCCGCTCAAACACGCACCTGGTTGGGCACTACATCCTTAAAGGAGACTACAAAGGCGCAGTTGAGAATTACCTGGTGTTTCGCGACTGTGATGCAGA
>JBAZHM010000066.1:5736-7103 GCA_041652355.1 Candidatus Micrarchaeia archaeon
AGAAATCTCGCCAACAAGGCGAGAGGAACTGCAAGTGCGAAAAAAGCTCGAACAAGACTGGGACTACAAAGCAGCACTAGGATTCTTTCCAGCCTGGCTCAAGTACGAAGTCAGCATTATTCGGCATATGAAAGACAATCCCACCGATTACATTGGCGCAATCCGCAAGATTCCGCGAAGCATACAGTTGATGTTCATCCACGCAGCGCAAGCTGACGTGTTCAATGCAGCACTTGCAGCAAGGATTTCAGCAGGAAAGCTCAAGACTCCGATTGAAGGAGACTTTTTTGCGCCATTTGATGCGCTTGGTTTTCCTGATGATGAAAAGGCATTTGCGGTTTCGGACAAGAACAAAACGGAAATCTCCGCCAAAATCGCCTCGGATGAGGGCGTCCTTTGCGCAAGCCTTGTCGGGATGGACACTGCAATCATCGACGAGTTCTCGCAGGCTGAACTTGACAGGCGCGGGCTTGCCAAGGAAATGTTCTCAATCAAGTCCATGCCCGAGCTTACAAGCAAGGGCGGAATGCGTCCGCTTTGGGTTAATGCGGTTGGGTTAAAGGTTGAGAAAGTGGAAACACAAAAAGCAGAAACGGAAGAAGAACCCGGCGCAAAATGCCTGGAACAAATCAAAATCTCATTCTCGCTCCCATCCGGGGCGTACGCAACTGTTGCTGTTGAGCAGCTTATTTCAGGATGCCAAAATGCCTGAACGCGTCGATTACGCCGTGATCGTCCACGTGTGGCGCTATCATATACCGGCCATCGCCTTTTGACTTCACCAGCTCCTTCAACGAGGGCACCGCGTTTCCCATTGCGCAGCCATGTCCGCACTTTGAGATGAAATCCCAATCCATGACTCCGTCGCCTATTCCAAGCGCGTTGTCAAGCGTCTTTCCAGTGACCTTGCTCACTTTTTCTACAGCTGAACCTTTGGAAATGCCCTTGGCAGTGACTATGCCGTACCTAACGGGGTTGGTCACTGGAACATAGTTCCACTTGAAAGAGACGCCGCCCAAGAAAGGCTCCAAAATTCCTTCTACCCTTGGCTTGTCTGAATCGTCTTTTGCGAAAGCAATAATCTTTGTAAGCTCAGTCTTTTTCACGACGTCAATAATCGAATCAACGATTACCGGCTCCTTGTGCATGATAGCCTCGCGCTTCTTTACAAACGCCGCGTCGAAAGCGCCTGCCTGTATGAAGTAATCCGCACCATCGTGTGCCTCGACATAAGTATTGTTTTCAATTGCTGCCGAAACAATGCCGCGGGCCAACAGCAGGTCAATCGGCGTCTTGGAAATCGCACGCCTTGCAAGTAAGTCAACTATGATTCCGCCGTTGTCTGCAATGTGCGGCCCGGAAAGCCC
>JBAZHM010000067.1:0-6912 GCA_041652355.1 Candidatus Micrarchaeia archaeon
GTCCGAAAGGCTTTTGAAAACAGAAAGATTCACGGGATTACGTTCTTGAAGGTAAAGTCAATTGAAAGGGAAAAGAAGGGCAACACCGCCTTGGCAGTCCAGTACTCCAGCAAGGTAAGCGGTGCAGGACACGTCGATTCCATAAGGACGGAGTTTTCAGCGGAAACACCGGTTCTTCTAAAAGCGCAAGACCGCAAAATATCCGACCCGTTGGAATACAACCTGCCAAAGACCACAATGCAATGCATGGCACTTGAGGAAATACTTACTGAGAAGGTCCACGCAATCTACCACCGCCGAAAACCGCGCGACTTGTACGACCTTTCATACCTGCTGGACAAGCGTACCCCAGTAAATCACGGCATGATTGCAGAAAAACTGAAGCCACTTAACATAAGCCTTGAAATTGAAACCTTTCGGGAACGGACGCAAATGCTTGGCGAACGCTGGGACTACGACTTGGGAAAGCTCTTTGTAAAAGTGCCTGATTTTCGGAAAGCACAGGAAAAAGCGCTGAAAGGCCTTTTCGGCTAAACCCCAAAAACTACTCCAACCTCGCAAAGTACGACACAAGCAAGTGGCTCTTTACGGCGACGATGCCAAGCGTCCCTGCGGGCAACCACAACTATTACATCACAGCAGCAGAGTCGCAGTTTGGGAACGCTTACAACCAGTCAAGGGCAATAAACATAACTTGATTGAACTGATAATTGATTCGCGCAAAAGGCAAACCCCCCGCAGCTATCTGGATTTATCCGACGTCCAGAGTCACTTTTTCACTTCCCAGTAGCCGCCCCTGTCCGGGCCGACGCGCTTTAGCACGCCTTCTTTCTTGAGTTTGCGGAGGTTATACTTTACGCCAATTTTGCTCAACCCCGTCGCCTTTGAAAGCTGCGCTATGGTTATGCGCGGATTCCCGCTTACTGCCTTCAAGATTTTCTGGATAGTATCTGGATAGTATCTGGATAGTTTCTGGCCCTTATCTGGCCCTTTTCTGGCCCCGTCACGGCCAGAAAGCGACTCGCCAATGTTTCGGTAGAACACCACTTGAAAGCCGGTCTTGAGGTTCTGGAACTCGACTTTCACTTTGTTATCCTTGCACGCATCGCATATGCGCTTCAGTCCCGAACCCCACTTTTCGATGTCCTTGGTGCGGTACAACCCGTCCGCAATGAGCGGGTTCCTTAAGACCGACTGCTCGGGCTTTGTGATAAAATCTTTTGGGACCAGCCCAGCCGGAAACCTACCGGGGTTATAGATTTCAATTCGGTCCTTGAAGATGGCTATCTTGTTGCTTTCTGGCGCGTAGTAATCGCGGTGGCACACGGAATTCACGAGCGCCTCCCTCAACGCATCCAAAGGTATTTCTGGAATTTCTTCCCGCTCCAACTTTCCGAACTTGACGCGCCACATCATGTGCTTTTTGATGTATTCTTCTGACGATTTCATCAACTCGAACAAGTTTTGGCCTTCGAACTGCTGGATGTCAAGAAAAGTCATTTTTTCAATCCCAGCGAACAATGCAGCTTGGACTTTCAAAGGGTTTTTGGAAGAAAACAAAGCTTGCGCGGCCCGCAAGAGCCTCTTGTTTTTAATCAAGCCGAGCTTTTTGAGTGTCGCTTCGGCGCTTTGAAAACGAAAATCTATCCTTCCAGCAGCGTTGGCTTTGCTGACGAATTCCCTTACTGCTTTTGCATTGATGTCATCAAGCAAGCAGTCTGCAACCTGGCCGTCCCACCGCGTTTTTTCCTTGTTCTTTTCAAGAATCAGCTTCTCCAATTCGGAAACCGCAAGCCGCCTGTCTTCGTCGCCAACGCGCATGTACGCCCGGCCGAAGGCAAAATAAGGAGGGTTCTCGGCCTCAAACGATACTAGGATGCAGTCACGACCGTCGATTTTTACTCTCCCTATCCTGGGGTATATTTTCGGCTCAATCGCCTCGGAGATTGTCTGCGAAACGTCGCGGATGGATTTTTCCGTCACCTGCTGACCTACAACTGCGCCATCGTTTTTGACCCCGAAATACACTTCTCCTTTCCCGTGCTTGTTGAGAATGGCTGCGATGGACACGACCGCTTCCTTGAGCTCCGAAGTCGACTTCTTCAGTTCCAGCGTTTCCGATTCCTTAAGCGCCATGACGATTCCCAAATCTTTTTTTATGCACTATATCCTGCGCTGTTAGACAATACCCCAGCACAACCGGAATGCTTCCATGTTTTATTTTGGTTATTAAGGCGCGTTGGGTTCTTTTCCGGTGAACAGATCAGGATATCGGCAAGAGAACAAAAACCAATAGGCAACTGTAGGAACGCACAACTACCACATCACCGCAAACGACACGCAGTTCGGCAACACGTACAATCAAACAACTTCAAGCGCCCGACTTCACTTTGCGGTATAATCAGGGAATGTATAATGCGGGTTATAGTAAATCAACTTTTTAGGACTCTGCCGTTCCGCTAATGGAAAAAACAACTGACCCAGTATCCGAGGACGCCACAAAGTTTCTCAGGCTTATTGAAGGGCATCGGCGCCTTCTTGTGGCAATAGGCGAGCTTTGACAACACAAGAATAAGATAATAAAGATTTACATATAATTAAATAATATGCAAAGTAAGGTGCGCATATTATGATAGAAAAGCATAATTTTCACTGGAAAGAGGGATTTTTCTACGGTTTTCCCATCAAAAGAACGCTATTTGCAAGGCTAGCCGAGGAACTGAACACCAAGCAAGTCGTTTCAGTAACCGGCTTACGCAGAACCGGAAAAAGCACGCTCCTAAAGCAGCTCGCCGACCACCTGATGAGCGTAGAAAAAACACCACGCGAAAACATACTGTTCTACTCTTTTGACGAGGAGCAACCGAAAATCGAGGAGATAATCAAGGAGTATCAGGCAAGGACCGCAGTAGATATTTCAAAAGAAACCAACAAGATATTCATATTCCTTGATGAAGTCCAAAAGCTCGAAGGCTGGCAGGACCAGGTAAAATACTACTACGACAATTACGCCAACATCAAGTTCTTCATAAGCGGCTCATCGTCGCTATTCATAAGAAAGCACACGCGGGAATCGCTTGCAGGCAGGATACGCGAATTCATTCTCCCACCGCTCTCTTTTCGGGAATACCTATCTTTTCGTGGCAAGGAAGATCTGGCAGAAAAGCCGTTGATGTTCGAAGACACCCTAAAGACCGAGTTCTTGCAGTACCAAAAACGGCAATTCGTGGAAATCATTTCCGAAAGCGAGGAAAAAGCAGGTCAGTACGTGCAGACGCTTCTCGAAAAAGTGGTGTACCATGACATACCGAAGGTATTTCCAATAGGTAACGAAGACCTGCTGATGAAAATCCTGAAAATCATCGCCGCAAACCCGGGCATGCTTTCGGATTACGAGTCATTGTCAAAGGACCTTGGGATCAGCAGGGTTACTCTGTCCAACTACTTCTTCTATCTTGAGGAATCCTTCCTGATTATCAAGCTATACAACTTCTCAGCAAACCTGCTCTCTTCGGAAAAGAAGATGAAGCGGTTCTACCTGTCCTCGACATCGTTCTACGCAGCCCTAAACAACGACATGAACGAATCTAAAATAGTCGAAAACCTTGTTGTTGCAAACACGGATGCAAAGTATTTCTGGAGAACCCCACAAAAGTATGAGGTTGACGTAATCCTGGAAAGTAACGGCAAAATCACGCCAATAGAGGTAAAATACCGAAACGTCGTCTTATCAAAGGAAATGAAGAACCTCGCACGTTTTGCGGAAAAATTCGGTTCAACAACCGCTTTTGCGATAACGAAAGACACTTTCGGAAAAGACGAGTTCGAACAAAGGGATGGGAAGAAACTAAACATCACATTGGTTCCCGCGTGGAGTTACTTGCTGGAATCACGCTCTTTTGGAATTAGCAACAGTTCTTTGGATTAAATCACACCCAAGCTGCTCGAAATCAGGTCATGCCGCATTTTCTTCTATTGTAAGCTGCTGCTTTGAATCGTCAAAAGTAACCCTGGCCATTGAAAAAAGCGGCTTTCGACCAAGAAGGGTAGACTCCGCCTTTGTAAACGCGACCGAAGAATGTCGTGGCATCAAAAGCAATTTCTGTGCATTTTATCTCGTAATGGATATCCTGGCTTGAAAGTTCTATCATACCACCTATCCCGCGCATTTTTTTCTTAGGAAGGCGGTCAATCGGTATCCCCAGGCATTCCGCAAGCTCGGCGGTGATTATAGAATAATCTGCACCGGAGTCAACTAGGAATATGGACTCGAATTCCTTGCCAAGCCGGGTTAACTTCAGCCTCTTTGGTCTTTGCGTAGTCCAATGAAATTGCAGGCATCGTCAATAGAACCCCGCGTATTCCTCCTCAGTAGGCACCTTGTGGACCACCTGGGTTTTCGGGTTGACTCCCTTGACTTTCAAAAGCTCCTTAAGGGTGGCTGCAACTGCCACTATGCCCTTTTCACTTAATGCAACCCATTTGCCGGCATGCGCGTCAAGCTCGGATGGGTTTTTAGACAGCCAGAGGTTTATCAGATTTACTTGCGCCATAAAATTCTCCCCTTTGAGTACAACCAAAGATGCCGATTTACCTATAAAAAATGTTTCACACCTGATTTCCACTATGCTGCCATATCCCTAGCTTGCCTATAGGCACACACGACTACTTCATCACAGCAGGCCTTAGACTACTTTACAAACCTAACTCCATCAAGGCCTTTGAAAGCGTCGTCGCCAGTCACAAAGTCAAGGCCGTTCTCCCTTGCGTAAGTATAACCAATTGCATCCGCATAAGAGAGCGCCTTCTTGCGGTTCTTTTTGTTGAACTCCTCGCGGAAAATCATTGCGGAGCGTACCGTTGAGGCCGAGACGTCCGCAATGATATTGGAGACTATTCCATACGCCTTCTCCGCAGCTTCTGCGGAATATTGGGTGCGCAGGACGTAATACGTCTCGGCAAGGTTGCCCATCAAAGTAGAACCGTCGCCTAGCGACAACTCACGATGGGATTGTGACGAACGCATAATCTCTATCAAAGCATAAGTGTCCAAGAAAACGCGGGCCATCTAAACCTACTCCCACCCTGCCCGGGCAAGATTCTTCAACTCCTGGGTAGTAAGCTTGCTTTTGGGTCGGCAATCATTCAAGAGTCCCCATAGCTCGGATAGGTTCCCTTTTGACTTTGCATTTCCAGACATTGCACCCCGCAAGAGCTCATTTATCACAACGGACAGGCTGCGAGTATTCCCATATCTGCGCACAGACTCTGAAACCGCGCGGCGGTAAAGGTCGTCGTCAAGCAGAATCGTAGTTTTCACCATCTCACCACTTAACCATTTAACCATATAACTATAAAATACAGCAGGAAAACGCCTAGTTGATTTTTAAAACACCGCAAGAATATGACCTGCGGCAAGCACCCTACTTGCACATATGGCACTATTTGGCAAGCTCATCAGTGCAATGCCTTTTTGGAAACCAATTATCGCAAAAATCCCAAAAAAGGCGCTTGCAGGATTCCAGCTTGCACTAAGGCAGTCGGAAGAACGCGCGGATGCAACAATATACCTTTCCAATGCAATCAACTATTCCATCGCATCAGCATGCATTGTCTTTTTCCTTGGGATAATGCTTTTTCCAGCACAGGCAGCGCAATTTTGCGCAGCAACGCTTGCGCTCACAGCAGCAATCTCAATAATATACCCTTACCTTCTTGCAAGCCAGAGGCAAAAGCAAGTGGAATGCGAGCTGGGCATTACACTGCAGTCGATATCGCTTTTGCTTGAGTTTGGCCAGCCGTTTGACAACAGCTTAGAACAAGCGCCAAAAGGAAAATGCGTTGAAAGGATTTTTCGCACATACTTCCGCAGGGTTGAGGCGGGCTCCAGCCCGATTGCAGTATTCGAGTCGCTTTCAGATGAGGTGAGGGGCGCTGCATGGAAGCGCGCGTGCTCCCAGCTTGCGTTTGCATACCAAAATGGCGGGGAAGGAAAGTATTTGGAAAACGCGGCAGAAGAGCTTTACTCCCTGCAGCGGCAGCACCACAAGAAATTCGCCCAGAGGCTATCGCTTTTGGGATTGGTGTTTGTGGCAGCTGCCTGCCTCATACCCGCACTTTACGGGGCATACGTTCTTCTTTCGCCTCTGCTTGAGCAGCAAATCAACACCGTTGACATTTACATTGCGTACCTTGTTGCATTTCCTGCGCTTTGCACCTGCATAGTTGCAGCAGCGACTTTTGCAGCGCCACCGCTGCCAAACTTTTCTGACGCGTACAAAAAGCATGGCAAAAAGAAAACAAACGTAAAGGAACTGGCAATGCTTGCCGTTGCCTCACTTGCATGCGCCACTGCATTGATTGTGTTCCCTCCTTTTGAGGCAATCAAAATCCCGCTTGCACTTTTGGGGCTTTTCTTGCCCTATGGCGCTAAGAAGGCAGTTGAGATGGTTTCGGAATCCTCAAGGAAAGCCAACTTGGAAGCAGGTTTGCCAACATCGCTTTTGATGGCAAGCACGTACGCATCATCATCAATAGAGCAGGTGCCTGCTGCGATTGCGCGCTCCAAGATGGGTGCTGCAAGCGAGGCTTTTGCAAAAGCAGAGCGGCTCATAAAATCCGGATACTCGTTTGAATATGCGCTTGCAAGGGTCGCCTCGGGCGCAAAAAGCGCGCTGTTTTCACTTTCCTGCACATTCATCTCTGCAGCATACCGCAACGGGTTTGAAACCGGGCCGGCTTTGCAAAAAATAAGCGGTTACATCCAAAGCACGCTTGAGATGCGGCGCGAGCTTTCAAGCTCGCTTTTAGTGACAAAGTACACCGTCCTTGCCTCGGCAGCCTTTCTTGTGCCGTTCATCATTGCAATACTGCTCAAAATAGTCGGCACGTTCCCTGAAGCTCAAAACCCCG
>JBAZHM010000068.1:0-6717 GCA_041652355.1 Candidatus Micrarchaeia archaeon
TATGGGGCGCGTTTTTGTAGTGGGCTTGCCACCCGTCTACCATTTTGGCGAATCCGGAACCTATGTTGTCTGCTAGCTTTACTAACCGGAACGTCTTTGTGATTATGGGGTTCCTGGGCATGGAGAACTCTTCTTCGAGGATTAGTTCTATGCGCTTGGGCAGGGCGCCGGGGTTGAAGAATTCTATGCGGTCGGAGAATACGCGGATGCGCGGGGTTGCATTTGAGAAATAGTCCGAGTGAATCAGCAGGTTGACTAGCGCCTCGCGTAATGCTTGGAGGTGGGGTGGGTCGTCGTTTCGGATGCCTTGACTGACGGAGAAGGGTATTTCGACGGTTTTTGACAGCCGGGAATAGATTTGGAAGAACGTCTGGAATAGGTTGCTTTCGGATGAGATGCGGTAGTTGTAGCGGGTGGCCGCGTCGGTATAGGACGTCCCAGCTATTTCTAGGTATTCTACACGGTAGTGGGGAAGTTTCCTGCGGATTGCATCGTACGTGCCAAAGATGAGGAGGCCAGCGTAGGTGACTCTGCCGTGGTTGGTTGCGGAAAGCTTTTCGAGAAACGCCTTGTCAGCCAGGTTGAGATAACGATGGCCGGGATTGGTCTGGGCGAAGAGGTTGCGGTACTGCTTGACCGTTTCATGGTCAAGATCATTGAAAGCGAGACGGGTTTGTTCCCCGTCCTTCTTGCCAAATGAGGCGTTCCGGAAAAACGAGTCGATCTCCTCCTGCGTCGCACGCCGGTCGCCTGACCCGGTTCGTACGAAGGTGTTTTTCGGAGAGTCGAAGTATACTGGTTTTTCGCGGGGGTTCCTTTGCGGGATGTAGAACACAAGGACGGTCTTGTCGTCTATAGCGTATTTTTTAGGCGTCACATCTATTCTCTTGTTGAACTTGTTTCCTGTGTTTAGAACTGTGAGGAAGTCTGATTCCGTCTTGTCCGGTTCGGAGCAGCCGGTTATCTCGTATTTCTTACCTTCCTTTTTTGCGCCGAATATGATCCAGCCGCCGGCGGTGTTGGAGAACGCGCTTACGGTTTCCCACGCGTTTTTGGGAACTTCGTTCCGGGCTTCCTTTACTTCGAAGTCCTCCCACTCGATGTCCTGGAGCCTTGTTATCAGTTCGTCTTTTGAAAGGTCCGTGACAGTTTCACCAAGCGGAAAGAGTTTTTTAGCGAAGGGCGTTAGGCGTTTTTGCCTCGTTTGACACAACCGCCACACGTCCTAAAACAAAAAATCGAACCCGTTTAAAACGCGTTCTTGAGTGCATTTCCAGTGTCTTGAACGCGTTCGGGTAAAAATAGGTGGTTTATCAAAAATAAACCAAGAGCTGAGTCAGACTATTTCCTGTGCTCCCATCCAATGAGCGTGTCTTTTCCTTTCTTTACTCTGGACTTGATTTTATAATTCCCTATGCCTGACTGTACTCCGGCTGTACTAATTAGCGTCGAACTGCTCAAAAAGATGACTGTTTGGCAAACATGGCGAAGTATGGCGAGAAGGATTGGGACCAGGCTGAAAGTCCTTCGCCGGAAAAAACCACAAAAAACAGGGTACAAAAACGATTATGTGAAAGTAGGGTTTTCATAAAATGGGTTTTGTGAAGGGAGCCGCCAGGCAGAACCCACAACCGATTCAAATATCGTTCTGCAACAGAACAGAAATAGTTATAAATCGTTCTGTATAAAAACAATATATGGATTCTACAGAGGTCTTCGAGGAGTGGAACGCGTACGCTAAAAGGAAGGCTCTACTAAGCCGGAACGTGGACCTTGATTCCATTGCAAGGAACGCCGAGCTCAAGATAGTGTCAATAACCGGGGTCCGGCGTTGCGGAAAGTCCAGCGTCTTAATGCTCCTGTTCCAAAAGCTTGCCAAGGAAGGCAAGAAAGCCGCGTACGTAAACCTTGAGGACAGCCGGATCAAGGAAAACAAAAACGTCCTTGACGATGCGCTCAAGTGGTTCGGGGATGAAGGTTTCCTGCTGCTTGACGAGGTCACCAGCGCTCCTGACTGGGAAGGTTGGCTAGCCCGAACGCATGAACTCTTAAAAGGAAGGCTCAAGCTCATAGTCAGCTCGTCGCGCAACAGCCTCGTGCTGCCCAGCAAGCCGCTTCGCGGCCGGATCCTGCCGCATGAACTCTACCCGTTATCATTCAGGGAATTCCTGCGGTTCAAGTCAGTCGAAGTGGAGAAAACAACAGCCGGCCGCGGCAGGGTGGAAAAGGCGTTTGCCGAGTACCTAAAGTATGGTGGGTTTCCCGAAGTCGCGCTTTCAGCGGACGAGACGGACAAGGTGCGCATCCTCAACTCGTATTTTAAGGACATAATCGGGCTTGACGTGGCCAAGTATCCGGGCAGGACGTGAGCACGGTCGAGTCGTTCGGCAAGTACGTCATCCAAAGCCCGTACTTTTCCGCGTCAAAGTGCCTGAACTTCTTCAAGACGCTGGGCTATAAGATAGGCAAGGAAAAAATATTGCAGCTGGAAAAGTATTCACAAGCAAGCTACCTTTTCTTTTTCATACCCATCTTTTCCTACAACATCAAGGACCGGTCGCAATACCCGCGCAAGGCGTACGCAGGCGACAACGGCCTGCCCTACAGCGCAACCGGTAGGATGGATTACGGCAGGCTCTACGAAAACCTCGCCTTCCTCGAGCTTAGGCGCAGGACAACTGCTGGGAAGGAAATCTGCTACTGGAAGAACAAGGATGGCCTGGAAACCGACTTCATAGTCAAGCAGGGGAACCACGCGACCGAAGCAATCCAAGTGGCGTACGACATTTGGGACGAAAAGACGCGAAAGCGTGAAGAGGACGGCCTCGAAAAATGCGATGAGGAACTGATGCCATCAAAGGCAATAATCCTAACCAAGGACCAGTCGGAGACGAAAACCGTCGGAAAAACAAGAATAACAATAGTCCCGCTCATGGACTGGCTCTTAGAGGATTAAGGTTTTAGCCCTATCATTGTGTCGGGAGTGTCTTGCAAGCGTTCCATCCAGTTTGGGCAATGCATCAGCGAAGGCAAAGCCTGACTTGGTAGAAATCAACTATTTCTTGTGCTCCCATCCAATGAGCGTGTCCTTTCCTTTCTTTACCCAGGATTCAATCGCATCCAAGATGAGCTTGGAGGAGTTTCCTTCGCCGTACGGGTTTTTGGCTTTCGACATCTTGGCGTGGTTCTTTTCTACAAAGTCAGCTGCTTTGGCAATGTTTTCAGCAGAGTCGGGGTGTGCCAGGATGTTCGCTCCGGCTTCCACGCTTTCGGGCCGGTCAGTCACATAGCGAACTGTGATGCAGGGAATGTGCAAAGCAGCGGCTTCTTCCTGCATTGAGCCTGAGTCGGTGCACACAAAGAAGCACTTGCTCATCAAAAACATGATGTGCGGGTAAGAGGGAATCTCCTCAATCCGGTGAATATTGGGTTCAGCCTTGATCAAAGCCTCCAAGCCGTATTCTTTGATTGCAGCCTTGGTTCCGGGCCTGATTGACCACACCACGCAGTACCCTTTGCGTGCAAGCGCAATGGCGCCCTTTGCAGCAGCGACAAAGCGGTCCTTGGAAAGCGTAGTTTCGCGCCTGTGGATGGAGTAATAGATAGTTGGCTTGGAAAAGTCAACTCCATGAGTTAAAAAAAAGCCTTTGCCGCTCTCGCCTCTTTTAGCAGCCCAAACTGCGGCATCCACAACCGTGTTTCCAACAGTATAGATGCGTTCTTGCGCAAACCCCTCGTTTAGCAGGTTCCGCTCGTTGGTCTTGGTAGCTGCAAAGAACAAGTCCGAAGCGGCGTCAGAGCACCGCGTATCCAGCTGTTCGGGGAATGGTTCGCGGCTGAATGTGCGCAACCCGGCTTCAATGTGCCCAACAGGCACTAAGGATAGGTAGGAAGTAAGCGCCCCTGCCATGGATGTCATGGTGTCTCCATGCACAAGAATCATGTCAAAGTCTTTTTCAGCGCCCAAAAGCTTGTCCAAAGCCAGCATCATTCTAGCCACGCTTTGGGCTGGCGTCTTGCATTCTCCCAGTTCAAAGCGGTGCGCTGGCAAGGGCAAGTCCATGCTTTCGTAAACGCCTGCAAACAAGTGGTCGGAGTAGTGCTGGCCGGAGTGAATAAGTACAGGTTTGTGCCCTCGTTTCTTGGCTTCCCAATACAGGGGGGCCATTTTGATTATGTCCGGCCTAGTTCCGGTGAGGATGCCTATCTTCATGTGAAAAATCAGCTAACCTAATTAAGGAAAAGGCTGGTTTTAAGGCTTTCAGCGCCTCGAAATTCAGCGGAAATGCTGTTGCGAAAGCCTTGTTTACTTAGAACCCCAAGGAAATCACAATGAATGGCAGGGAAAGCCTATGATTAACCAACGCGTAACCAATATATCCTTAGATGTTCATCTAATATTCATAGGTGGTTTTATGAACATCAATCTTGGAGCGCCATACGAACGGATATTGTCTGGACTTATAGAGAAAGGATATGCAGGAAACCAGACGGAAGTGATCCGCCAGGCGTTAGTTGCCTATGACCGGCAGGTAAAAGAAGAAGAGGCATTCTTGGTCCACAAGGGTGTTGAAATAGAGATGGCAGAAATAAAGTCAGGTAAAGTCAAGACGATTCCAATGGCCAAAGTAATGAAGGAGGCCGGGCTTTGAGATGCAAGTCGAATTCAAGCCAGCAGCGGCCAAAGAATTCCTTGCATTGGAACACCAGCTTCAAGTCTATTTCAAGAGTCATCTGGAGAAGCTTTCGCAGGTGCCTCCACGAAGGCATCTCCGGTTCGGTCTGCCATACCATGTCGAGGACGTAACTCGCCAGGCGCGCCTTGTTTTTGACGTCGAAGGTGAGATTCTTTCCGTAGTCCACTGCTTTGCAACTCACAAAGAATACGAAAAGTGGTACAAATCGTTCAAGTGATTTTTCCGCGTTTTTACTTTTACCCCAAATTATCGTGTTCGAAACGAAAACTATTTATAATAAACAATTTGTTTATTATAGTATGTTACCTAAAATCTCTGAGGCCGTGCTCAAGGCAGTCGAAGGGTCGCCACAAGGCATAGCGTCCCTTGATGTCATTACGAGCCTGGGCCTTTCCGATGCTGACACTGTAAAGACTACCCTCAGCCGACTGAACAAGAGCAAAAGGATAATCCGGCTAAAACGCGGGGTCTACTCGTCAAACCCTCTGAAGGACCAGTTTGCAGCCGCGCAGGCGACCTTCAATGGCTATGTCGGTTTTTCTTCAGCATTATACCTGCACAAGCTCACTTCCGAGCTTCCGTTTCGCATAACTATAGTCACCCGTGACTCGTCCAAGACAAAGCAGGCGGGAGGATTCGAATTCAAGGCAATTGCCCTCAAGGAAAAGGCAGTTGGCTTCAAGACAATGGGTCCCTATGTTGTATCCACCTGTCCAAAAACCCTGTTCGACTGCCTGTACCTGCCCCGTTACGGCATTGGCAGCCAAAAGCTCCTGGAAGCATATTCCCAAGGCCTTTCGGAAGTGGAATGGCGCGAATTCGACTATTTCTGCGAGAAATTCGCAAACAAGGGTCTAATGAAAAAGCTGAAGCCGTAAAAAAATCGCTCGGAGGCGTATGACTGTGGAAATCAATGTGGAAGTGTGCAAAACCATAGCGGTCCAGCACGGGCTTCCGCTGCAGTTCGTAATCAAGGAGTTCCACGTATTCGACGTGCTGGGCCAGGTCACTGCGGCCAATGCTGCAAACAAGGGCTTCGTGTTCAAGGGCGGCACTGCACTCAACAAGGTTTACTTGGGGAAGACCCAGCGCTTTTCCGAAGACTTGGACTTTGACTTGGGCACGGAGAGTATTGCGGAAGTTCGCTCGTTTGCAGAGGGCCTTTCTAAAAAGCTCGAAGGGTACGGGATAGGCGAGTTCCGGCGCGTAAAGGACACCATCCAGTTCTCCGCAAGTTACGACAACCTTTTAGGCAACAAGGACTTCGTGCGAATTGACGTTGCGGCAAAGAGAATCCTTACAGCCAAGCCGCTTGCGATGCTGCCTGCGTCATCCGGCTTTTCCAGCCAGACTGTGGCAGGGTTTCTGGTATACTCCCTAGAAGACCTTACGGCACGAAAGATGCATGCGCTCCGCACGCGGGCTGAAGGCAAGGACTTCTTCGACGTTCACACCGCACTACCCCTATGCGGCGCCATGCGTAAGCCGATTGAAAAGATGCTTGAATCTGAAAAAAGCGGCGAAACCACCGGCGAGTTCATGGCAAAAACCATAGAACGGGTAAAGAAAGCGGACACGTCCAAGTTGAAGAACCTTACAAACCCCTTCATCCCGACGCCATTGCGGCCAAAAGACTGGGCGGCACTACGGGACGACCTGATTATCCTGCTTGAATCACTTGCCTGACTAGATTTCTATATTTGCCCAGGTCATGATTCCCCGGATGAGCATGAACAAGCCGAAGTTTCCAGTCATGCCGCCAAGAGCAGAGGCGTTTGCTAAAAGAAAAAGGCCCATAAGCACGTCCGAACCGCCATAGAAAATCTTGGATTCCATGGTGTATGGAGTAATGTGCGCGCCAACAAGCGTCATCATCGCCCTTCCAAACATGAAAAACGTGACCAGGTCCAGGCCAGCTATCTGTGGCGCAAAGAACAGGAATACCGAAAAAAGCAGGTCGGTTCCTCCGTAAAAAATCCTGGAAATAAACGACATTAGCTCTATAACCCTTTACTTGTCT
>JBAZHM010000069.1:0-6672 GCA_041652355.1 Candidatus Micrarchaeia archaeon
GCGTATCCGTTTGTTATGAGCCGCTGCACGAACTTGATGATGTCTGGAATGGTCTGGGTGACATAGGGGTAAGCGTCTGCGCGCTTGATTCCCAGTTTGTCCATGTCCACAAAATACTCGTCTGAAAACTTCTTGGAAAGCACAAGCGGGTCCTGCTTTGCCTCTTTTGCCCGCTTGATTATCTTGTCATCGATGTCTGTGAAGTTCTGCACGTATTTTACGTCGTAGCCGGAGTATTTCAAGTACCTGCGCACCACGTCAAACGCAGTGTAGCACCTGCCGTGCCCCATGTGGCAGTAGTCGTATGGCGTGACTCCGCACACATACATTTTGACTTTTCCTGCTGCTTGCGGTTCGAACTTTTCCTTTTGCTTTGAAAGGGTGTTGAATACAACAAGTGTCATCGGTTGCCTACCTCGAAATTATAGAATGATTTGGTAGGCGGCAAAGAATAAATGCGGTTTGAAAGGCCGTAAGCGCAGGGGTGTTTACATTAATAGGAGCCCGAATACGAGAAGGGCGATTACCCAGTAAAAGTACTGGTCGAAGTTCTCGCCGCGCACAAAAATGTCAAAGAAAGTCACCGGGTCGTACATATTGCGCTGCTCGGAAAACCAGCACCTGTCGCTAGAGCCAAGTATCATCTTGGATTGTGCGGTCTTGCGGAACAGCGCCTGAGGTTCGCCCTTAATATGTGCCATTTGTAACAACTTCGTAATAGTAACAAATGGGTTTGGTGACTTTTATTCCTTTCGAAGCGCTAAAAAAGTTCGGCTTTTGACGAATTTTCAAGCGCGTATTTTTGCATATTTTTCGTATTCCTTCTGCATTTCAAGGGCGTCCTTTTCGATGTTTGGCGATTCTGAAATGATTGTTCCAGAGCAACTGTTTTCAACAAGGCTTTGTGCCAGGAGAGAAAAGTCCGGAGACTTGGCGTCGATTGTCAGGTGCCGCACTTCGCCTTTTATGGAATATTGTATTCCCGCAAAATGGCAATGCAGCTGAGCAGTTCCCGCTTTTCCAACAAGCCCCACAACAGTTTCAAAAATCCTGTCAAAATCCTTTTTCGTATTCAATACTCCGTTTGCCCGCGCATGCAAGTGAGCAAAGTCAATGGTTGGCTTGAACCTGCCAAACCCGATTTCAGACGCAAGGCCGTAAAGTTCCTCCAAGCTTCCAAACGCGCTGGGCTTTCCGGTAATTTCGGGCGCAAGAACTGGAAGCGTGATTTTTTTTTCTTTCATCGAATCCAAAACATCTAGGTAGTTTTCTTTCGCCATTTCATATGCAATTTTTTTGTCAAGTTTTCCGTAGTACCCGGTGTGCACTACAACTCTGCCGCCTCCTGCGTTCTGCATGATTTGAAGCGTGTCAAGTATTCGCACCTTGCTTGCAGCGACAGTCTCCGGCTCAACGGAGCATAAATTGATGTAGTATGGCGCGTGCGCTGAAAGAGTGACTTTGTTTTCTTTGGCTGCATTGCCGCAGGCTTCCGCTTTTTCCTGTGACATGCGTGCAGAATGCACGAATTCAAACTCGAAAGCATCCAAGCCAAGCTTTCGTACGAACGCTATTCCCTCACGAGAATCGCGCTCGGGGCAAGAAAGGGGGATTCCAGCGGTTCCAAAAATCATTGCCATGAAAAACATTATTTGAGAGGGATTAATAGCATTAGCAACCATCGTATTTTCAGGCGTGCGAATGCGCACCCACAGAAGGCGAATAATATGGCGTCAATAACCTATCTTGGTCACTCGTGCTTTGAAATCGACCTTGGCGGGAAGATCATCCTCACCGACCCGTGGTTTGACCAAAAGCCAAGGCAAGTTGAACGGCTCGTGCCGCCAGCAGTCAGTGCAGAGCGCATAAAGCATGCAGACGCAATCTTCATATCCTCTGACGCGTTCGACCACTTTGACCAGCACGACGTGTCCATACTCGTTGAAGGCACTTTTGCACGCGTAATCGCACCGGACAGCGCCCTTGCACGGCTTGACTTGCAGGACAAGTACAAAGTGGCCGCAGTAGAATGCGACAGCTTCGAGTATTATGGAATGCAAATCGATGTGATTCCCGTTCGCAACAACGTTCCTGGCTCTGTAGGCTACAAAATCAAGGCTGGCGGAAAGAGCGTGTACTTTTCAGGCGACACGTATGATTTTTACGGTCTTGCAAACGTCGAAGCGGATGTGGCAATCATCCCAATTGGCGGCACGCAGACCATGGATATTTTATCCGCAGTTAGCGCTGCAAAGAAGATGCGCGTAAAATACGTCATCCCCTGCCATTACAATACGTTTTCCAGAATCAAAGCGGACCCGGAGGACTTTGCGCGCCGCGTTTCACATGAGACCAAGGCAAAGCCAGTTGTTTTAGAGGTAGGGCAAACCGCCAACTTCTAAGCGTGTTTTCACAAGGCTTCTGTAGGCGGGGCGGTGTTTGGGAGTTTTTTTAAGACTCTGCATCCCCAAACTATATTCCTATTCAAAGGTGATTTTACAAAATGATTACTCACGCAAGAGTTATTGAAGTCAAAGCAACAAAGAAAAAGGACGCCGCAGTTTCTGGCATGTCCATGAACGTAAGCATAGACAATGTGGCTATTGAAGGAAACCAAGTCAAGGTCGCGTACACTTATGAGATGGACTACAAAGAAGACGTAGCGACAATGTCGGTAAAAGGCGAGCTTTTTGCGGACTTAAACTCCGAACTTGGAAAGAAGGTAGCAGAAGGCTGGAAGAAGAACAAGCAAATCCCGCCAGAGGCTGCAGAGGAGTTCATCACCGCGCTTACTTACACTGGAAGCAGCGTGGGCACGCTCCTTGCGTTTGCAATCAACATCAACGCGCCAATCAACATACCCCGCGCAAAGATAGGGCCAGGAAACGCCGCCCCCAAGGCAGGTTAAGCAGTTTTTCTGCACAACCTTTCTTTTTTTCTTTTCTATCTTTTCATATTTGTTTTTAATCCGCTGCAGCCTTCTTCTATTATCCCGTTGTTTAACTGCCTCTATGGTGATTTATTTTATGGAAAAAGCATTTTTTGGTCAGCGCGGAAAAGACGAAGCTGCAGTAAAGAACAGGCAAAACCAGCTCAAGATACATGAGGATTTTTCGAATCTTGTTTCTAGTGCGCCATTCAAGAATGTGGATGTTGCGACACTCAAAAAAATGGCAACAAGCGCTGCAAGCAACGATTTTGCAAAATTCTCACAAACGCACAAAGTCAAACTTCCATTAGGGCCCCTAAAGTCATTCCACGCTTTGGTGCAGGCAATAGACCAAAGCCCATCAGTTCGGATTACCAATGCACACCTTTTGATACACAACGAACGCAGTTAATTTTAGGTGTTTTTTTTGAAAGAATACGAAGAACGTGAAAGAACCCGAAAGGAGATGTGGCCAACTCCCGAGGAACCCTTAAATGTCAAGAAGATCGATGAAAAAGGATTGAAAGCCATTTTTGATCAAATTGCAGAGCGGCGAAAAAAGCGCATCGAATCCAGAGGTATCAATAACCGTTCACGTTCGGAAACATCGGGCGCGTCTAGTTTAACTAAGAAAAATATCCCTGTTGCTAGTGCAAAACTAAAAGCCCCGGTAAACACACCTGCTCTCCAAGATGCCGCATCAATTAATCCTGTTGTCAAGATTTCAAGCCACTTTGCATCAAACGATGTTGGTACGAACCTATTGTTATATTATCGGTTAATTCACCCCCGCGGGGTCCAGACAAAGCACATTTCACACTATATTCACCGAGAGAAGCGGCACAAACGGGCAGTGGAACTTGTAACAACGTACGGGTTGGACCTGAGCATTCCGTTGCACATGGATAAACTTGGTGCGCTTATGAAATCGGAGCCTGAGTTTGGAGAGCATGCGTTAATTTCAGAGAATAAATATCGCAAAATATTAACTTCCCGTAAAGTGCCCGCCCCATCAAATTCAGACGCAGCAGAATCTTCACCTGCCGAAGGCCAGCCGCCGGTTCCAGTTAAAAAACTTACTTCGCAAGAACTGATTGCACGTGCCGCTGAATGGCGCAAGAACAAAAAGTGATTCTTTTGGGCAAACCCATCAAACTTGTGGCTGAACTTAAACCGGAAGCGGCAAAAGAAGCAGTCGTGGCTTTTGTGTCACAGCATAACCTGTCCGGGCAGGCCGGGGCAACAAAAGCAAAACAGGTTATTACTGCCGCGCGTTTTTCAAAAAATTTTGATGCTTTCTTGCCGCATTTTAAGCGCATCCTCGGAAACCTTCCTACATCAAAGCAGGAGCCGACAATAAGAAATTTTTTCGAAATCGCGCAGTATTGCAATTATGACCATTTTCAAACGTCGCGAAAAATTGAAGACCACATGGCTGATAAGACGCGTTCAATAAGCAACGCCCGGCTTTTGGCGTCAGAAATCGACAGGCACTGTGGTGTAAAATCAAATACCTCCAAAGCTTAGCTCTGGAAGCTTTCTAATAAATAAAAATTAGGATTGGAGGGAGAAAAATCTCCCCCTAAAACCGAAATGGAATTGTGTGTGTTTATCCGAAAAGGCTTGCAAGTCCTGCTGCAGCTTCCTCTTCCTTCTTCTCCTCAGAGACTTCGGGCTTCTTCTCTTCCTTCTTGCCTTCTGCAGGAGCTGCTGCTGGTGCAGCTGCGAGTGCCGCCTTGGCGCATGCTTCCTCGATGTTGACGCCTTCAAGCGCCGCTACGAGTGCCTTGACCTTTGCAGCCTCCTCAGTAATTCCGGCTGCGCCGAGTACCTTGGACACGTTAGCCTCGTTGATGGGCTGGCCTGCGGAGTGCAAGAGCAATGCCGCGTATACGTCTTTCATGTTCATCTCACCGTTCAAAATAATTGTAATTGGAAAAAACATAATTTACTGTGCTGGGGTTGCATCTGTTGCAGGTGCCCCTGCAACATCTGCCTTGGGCGACTTGTCCTCAACTACTTTCTGCAATGCAAGTGCCTTTGCCTGCGCACTTGCCAAGATAATTGGAGTTGATTCCTTGTTGAATATCTCTGCAAACACCGCAAGGTTGATTGCCTTTTGGTATGCGGATACAACGGATTCAAGGTAGACTTTGTCATCAACGTCAAGGACAACCGCAGTGTATGTGAGGCCGTCGGTGTACGCCGACTTCATCGTCATTCCTATCTCGAATGGCTCGATTCCAAGCTTGGTAAGTATCTTTGCAACCGCGTCCGCAATCGGCTCGCCTTTCTTGGCAACAGTCGCGTCGCTTGCAATCACGATCTTTGTTCCCTGAATCTTGGCGTTGATTTTTGCCGCCTTAAGCTCAGTAAGAACCGGACCGGGTGCCAGGCTGGTTTCTCCGCCTGGGACTACGATGTCTGCGTTTGCAATCATTCCAGTCTTTGCCGGGGCTTTTGCCTTGCTTTGGCGCAGCATCTTTGCAATCTTGAATGGGTCTTCGTTTGAAAGAAGGTATGCAACAGAGCCGCTCTCATCGATTGTCTTTGCAAGCGAGTCAAATGCGGGCTTGTTTGCCTTCTCCAGGGCCTTCTTTAGAAGCGTTGCGCGTGTGATGACAAGCTCCGCTTTTCCGCGGACTTTCTTCTTTATTGCATTGTAGTGCTTTGAAGGAAGATTCTGCAAGCTGACCACTGCTACTACCTTGTAGCCTGCAATCTTTTTTGCAAGTTCAGCTACCTTGAGCTCCTTCTGTTTTTTGTTCAGCACCATAAAAATCAACTTATGCAGCTACTGCCACTGGCTTGCCCATAGTGGTCTTGATGTAAATTGTCTTGATCTTGCCTTCTGGCACTTTGTGCTTGATTGCATCAAGCACTACGGTTATGTTTTCTGTAAGCTGCTTGTCTGTAAGCTCTTCGTTGCCCACAATGCAGTGTACTACTGGAAGGTATTTTCCCTTAGTGCGAAGAGTGACTGAGCGCTTTGCCTTCTCAACGACATCAGCAAGGTTTGCATTTGGCATGATCGGCTTGGGCAATTTACCCTTTGAGCCAAGCACTTGTCCAAGCGACTTGCCTACAGCTGCCATGAGCTGAGTCTGCGATAAGAGGGAGTATTTGAGGAGTTCTTTCTGCTTTTTCTTGTCAGCAGCGTATGAAGGAATCTGCTCGCCGGAAATGACCAGTGGCACGAGTTTTTTTATGTCAACTGCAAGCTGGCCGTCCGCAAACACCGCAACCTCTGTTGGCCTGGGTGCGAATGGCAGCACTACTTCAAGCGTGATGCGGTTTTCCGGCTTGTTGAAGTCAACATCGCGGAAGTTGACTGCAATATCAACGCTTTGCTTGAACTTGCGCTTGCCCTTGTTTTCGCTAAGAAGAGCAGTTACTGCTTTTGCGACCTTGTCGTTTTCGTAAACCAAGCGTTTTGACACCAATTGAATATGAACTGCAAAAAAACCTGTTGGGATGCCATCAGCTTAAGCCAATGGAAAAAAGAACCAGTTGCTCTGTGAGCCTTGATTCCCTCCTGCTCTAAAGCAGTCCAGACGGGCGCATTTTGCGGAACTATACAATGAAGGTAATTGTTTATAAAACTGCGGGAAAGCGTGGCTTTGCGTCAAAATGGTTTGAGGGTTACTTTGCCTTCAAACCAGGCAGTGTTCATTTGACGCAGATTATGTAGGATCAAACGAGTTAACTCTTCATTTTCTTTGCATTCGTTTTTGTGACAGGAA
>JBAZHM010000070.1:0-6271 GCA_041652355.1 Candidatus Micrarchaeia archaeon
TCCCTTCTCAAGAAAGACGATAGTTTCCCTTCGCACGTCAACTATTTGCGCCAGGTCGTCCTGCGTAAGGTTGTGCCTTGCTCGTAATTCTTTGATTTTGGTCTTCATTTCTAAGCACTTCCTACACGTTGGGCTGCCTGTTGAGGTACCACTGGCAGATGATGTAGCTGAATATCATGAAGTAGAACATCAGGCCAAGCACAAGCTCGACTGTGAGTGCGTAGAGCTTGAGGTACTGCACCCAGAACAGGATAGTGATGAGTACGTATGAAAGGAACCACGACCACGACGAGGCCTTCTGCGCAACGCGGTTGACGCGCTCGTCGCGCACCAGCTTCTCGCCCTTCTTGATGCGCCAGTACATGACTATACCTATTGCGAAGGTCGCGGATGCGATTGAAAAGAACGTGCCAGTAAACATGGGGTCGATGCCTATGTTGAGCACTGGTATCGCTATGCCAATGCCTAGCGCAAAAAGTGCAATCCGAAATGCCCACATCGCCCTTTTCTTCAAGTCGTCCATCAATCTGCACCTTTCTCTGCAATGGTATATTGCATAAACCTAACTTATTGTTATCTATTTCTAACATTAAGTTATATATTTCTATCTTTTCACCGGAAGTCCGGATTTTCCATCTCATGCTATCGGCACTTGTCGTTTCCAAAAAGACACTTAAACTAAAGCTGCCAAAATCGTTGGATTGCATTATGAATGTCAAATTCTTCCCCTGCGGTCCGCTGCAGGCAAACTGTTACTTAGTTTATTCGAAGAAAGGTGGAGACGCTTTCGTAATAGATGCACCTCCTGGTTCAGCAGCCAAAGTCGAGGACGTTGCCAAAGTAGAGCAGTTGAAAGTGCGCTTTGTCCTAGACACACACGGACACTTTGACCACGTCTCAGACAACATGGCTTTCGTGCGCAAGTTCGGTTCAAAGGTTGGAATAGCCAAGGCAGGGGAGAAGTTCATCACCGACCCCGCATCCCAGGGTTTTCAACTGCCTTTTGACATGGAAGCATCCACGCCGGACTTTTACTTGGATGCAAAAAAGCCCTTCGAGTGCGCCGGGTTGTCCTTCAAAGTCATCCCCACTCCCGGGCACACCAAGGGAAGCGTTTGCCTCTATTGCGAGACGGAGAAAGCCCTCTTTTCAGGCGATACTTTGTTTGCCGACTGCTGCGGACGCTATGATTTGGAAGGCTCAAGCGGAAAAGAATTAGAAGAATCGCTGAAGGCTTTGGCTGCATTGCCTGCGGACACTGTTGTGTATCCGGGGCACGGCACGAGAACAACAATTGGCGCGGAGATTGCGTGGATGAAAAAGTTCAAGGCATGATTAGTATTTCAAAAAATAAAGAAAACAATAATTGCTAACCTTTTTGAACTTCGGAATACCTTATTTCCCTATGGATTTTGATTTTATTTCTGATTCTGATTTAGATGATTCCATTCGATTTTATTTTGCATCACTAGATTCAAAAAAAGAAGAAAGTCCGTTTGCATATACTGTAGATGAGTTGGTTAATCATATTCATAGAACTCATCAAAAAATTTCAAGAGAAAGAATTATCGACCGTCTTGACCATATTGAAAAAGAAGGTAATACCGATATTTCAAAAGAAATATTCGAGCTTGAAATGGATGTTACAGACAGATTTAAAGAAAATTTAGAAAAAGCACATTCAATAAAACTTCGAAATCCGCAAGCAGAGCGTATTGTTGGAGCGGTACTTATTTCTTTTGCAATGTATGCTGCTTTTCTTTATGCCACTCCCTCAACATCCGCCTATTCTTTACTTGTTCACGAACTTACAATTTTTGGAATTATTTTGTGGGTTATCGGAATTGTATTTTCTTCTCGATGGATTGGCTACTGCGTGTTCAAATTTGTCGATTGGATAAAACGGCTTGGAAATAAAATTAAAAATATTAAAAATAGTAGTAAAGCTTTTGGTGCTACTATTGGTGCAGTTTTCATGATATTTTTAATACTCGTTCTCGCGACACTTTTTCAGCGACCCTTTGATTTTGATCTTGTTGTACCCCTATTAGGCGGTGCCACATTAGGTGTTGCGCTCGGAGGATTAATCCTTCCAGCAATGTTTGGTAGTAAGAAGTAGATTTTTTGAATAAGCTGCCTTCGTTCACACAAAATAATCCTCCAACCGCTGGTTTTTATTCAACCGTCTGCAAAAAAGAATAAGCTAACAAACTCGTTTTTTGGCTTAATTATTTCAACCGGCTTTTTGGCAATGCGCCTTTAACTGCTTTTGAAACACCAAGTCACAAACGGCGAAATTAGCGAATATAAGATATATTCCCGCGCTGTTCCTCTGATTCTACATTAGGGATATGGCGCAGAATTGTCTAAAGGTGAGTTTAAACACAATGGAACCAACATCTGGCCATCATTCTGATAGCCACAACACGCCCAGCCACGCTGGGAGCACATCGCACGCAAGCCACTCAGGCAGCGAGCCGCATGTGCACAAGCAAGAAAGCCACAAGGCTGAAGGCAATGCATCACACGATGCGCAAAAGGCCCACGAAGGTGCAAAGCCGTCGCACGGCACAAAGGAAGTTTCATCGCAAGGCCCTGCAGCTTTTGCAGCGCTTCGCATAAATGAAAACTTGCTTAAGGCAATCCGCGACCTTGGCTTTGACAAGCCGACTGATGTGCAGTCACAGGTGATTCCCCTGATGTTTCAGGGAAGCGATGTGGTAGTGCAGTCCCAGACGGGAACCGGCAAGACCGCTTCGTTTGCAATCTCAATCCTGCAGTGCCTTGCGCCAAAGCAGCACGTGCAGGCGCTCATTGTAGTCCCGACCCGCGAGCTTGCGCTCCAGGTGGTTGAGGAGTTCAAGGAGCTTGGGAAGTATTCCCGCTTTTCAATAATCGCAGTCTACGGCGGCGCTTCCATGGAAGTGCAGGTAGATGCCCTTCGACGCGGAGCGCAAATAGTGGTTGCAACGCCTGGAAGGCTTTTGGACCACATCCGCCGCGGCTCAATCAACCTTTCAACAGCGCACTTTTTGGTGCTTGACGAGGCTGACTTGATGCTTGACATGGGCTTCATTGATGACGTAAGGCAAATCATCCAGGCGACTCCAAACGAGCGCCAGACTTGCCTGTTTTCAGCAACTCTTCCTGTTGAAATCGCACAGCTTTCCTCGGACTACCTCAATTGCCCGGAAACCGTGCGCATCAAAGAAGAGCAGCTTGCAGTTGACCGCATCAAGCAGGAATACTTTTCAGTGGACCCGCGCGAAAAAGTCTCAGCAGTTGCAACTCTTCTCAAGCTTCGCGGCAACCCCGCAACAGTTGTCTTTTGCCGCACAAAGGCAGGCGCTGACTCGCTTGAGCACAGCTTGCGCTCGCTTGGATTTGAAGTTCGTGCGCTTCACGGAAACCTTACCCAGGCAAGGCGTGAGCGCGTAATGGATGAGTACCGCCACAAGCGATTCAACATCCTGGTTGCAACTGACATTGCAGCGCGAGGGTTGGACATTGATGACGTTGACTTGGTGATAAACTACAACCTTCCGGAAGACCCGAAGATTTACGTGCACCGCATTGGGCGCACTGCCAGGGCAGGAAAGGACGGTCAGTCCGTTGCATTCGTAACCAACCTTATGGAGCGGCGCTTTGTCGAAGACACTGCAGTGTTCTCCAACTCAACCATAACCGAGCTTGTCATGGAAATTGACCGCTCTTTAAAGCCCAAGTTTGCACCACGCGGAACATTTGGTGGCCGCCAGGGCGGACGCGGGTTCGGAGGCCGTGGTGGTGGACGCGGTTTTGGTGGAGACCGCGGTTCGCGCGGAGGATACGGTGGAGACCGTGGAAGCTCTTCACGCGGCGGCTATGGCCAGGACCGTGGAAGCTCGGGCGGTTATCGCGGCGGTTCCGGTGGAAGCCGTGGCGGTTCGCACTATGGCGGCAGCAGGGGAGGCTCAAGCGGCTACAGCCGCAAGCCACCAAGAAACTACTAGGCCGCCAAGTGGCTTTTCGCAACGTTTTAAGCTAAGGCGTTTCCTAAGCAAATCATGCTTTTTAGGAACGCCTTTGCATTTCTCTTTTTTTCTATTCTCCTTGCCTATTTTTCAGGCGGAGCCTTTGCTCTGCTAGTATCGTTGGCAGTTTCTACTTTTTGCCTTGGCTTTGCAATCCAGCGCATTCTTGGCTTTGGAGCCAATAAGCTTCCGCTTGGAGTGCTGCCCGTTCTTTGGGCAATAGCAGGAACCGCAGTTTTTGTGCACGCAACTAACCTGCTGTCCTATGCTTTCGGGTATTCCCGCGAGCTGGTGTTTGCCCTGCTTTTTGCAAGCGCAGCGCTTTTTGCCTACTCGCTTTTTTCCAAGCCGTTTGCAAAAAAAGAGAGTGCTGCGTGGAAGCAAGAGCTTTCAGGGCACAAACGCGCTTTTGCCTTTGCTGCTTTTGTTTTCGTTTTCGTTTTTGCCGTGCTTTCATACAGCACCATGGCAGACTGCGGCGAAGGCTATTGCAACGGCGGGTGGAACTGGAGCGACTACTTGATACACTACTCCATGATATCCTCAGTAAACGCGGGGGTTTTTCCGCCACAAACTCCCTTCTATGCAGGCGAGCCCCTTAGCTATGACTGGTTCTTTGACTTTGCAGCGGCAATCCTGGCAAAGGCAGCTGGCGGCTCGGCAGTCTTGGTGACTTCAGTTCAGAGCGCGCTTTTTTCCTCTCTTTTGTTCATCGCATCCTACTTTCTTGCAAATTATTTTGCAAAGAACAAAAACGCCGCGTTCTTTGCAGCAGTGCTGGTTATTTTCGGAGGAGGGCTTGGCTACCTGCGGCTTTATGACCACATTGTTGCAGGAAAGGCCGGCGGAAGCATAGTTTCGCTTGTTGCTGGCCAAAGTTATGACAACAGCTGGAGCCAAGACGCAGGGCCGTTCCAAGTTGCTTCTGTTTTAGGCACCGGGTTGCTAACGCACCGCAGCTCCACTTTTGGCCTTCCATTCTTTGCACTGGTTGCGCTGCTTGTGCTGTGTTTATCAGGCGATTTGCTTAGCCTTGCGCTAATCGGGCTTTTGGTCGGGCTTTGCGTGCCGTTCCGCTACTTTGCCTATGCGGCAATACTGGTTTTTTTTGCAGTCTGGGCGTTTGATAAGCTGTTAAGCAGGCGAATAGGCAAGCAGGCCGTTATTAGAATAGCAGTCATCTCCTTGTGTTTTGCTTTGCCTGCGCTTGTTGGCATTGTATTTATGCTTGGGCCGCTAAGCTCAAGCAACTCTTCTGGCGTGCTCAAGATTGAATTCGGCTGGCTTGCGCCAACTTCCGATGCATTGTCTTTTGCGTGGTATTACATTGCAAACTTTGGCGTCCCATTGATTCTTGCTGCAATTGGCGCGCTGTTTTTCAAAATCGATGGCAAGCGCCTTCTTATCCTCTTAATCATTGCCTTGTTTGCAATTCCAAACGTTGCCACGCTTACATACGTCAAGTTTGACATGAACAAAGTGTTCCAGTTCATGTGGATTCCGCTGTGCATTCTTGCAGGCGTTGCGCTTTCAAAGCTTCCAAAGCCCGTTGTTGCAGTTGCAATCGCGCTTTCCATTCTAAGCCCGCTGCTTATTGCTGGAAATTTTGTGCTTTCGCACCAAGTGGCAATGTCTTACGACCAAATGGCTGCAGCTTCTTGGATTGAAAGCAACACTCCCCGCGGCGCAGTCTTTGCAACAACTGACTTTATCAACATGCCAACAGACTATGCAGGAAGGCTGCGCCTAATCACCTTCGTGCCGTATGCCCGCAATTGGGGCTTTGACACTGCACAGCGCGAAGCGGACTTGAAAAAAATCTATTGCAACAGTGCAGAAGAGTCGCTTGCCACTCTTGCAAAATACAATGCAACGTACCTTATTGACGGCCAGTTGAGCGGGCCTTGCTCTTACGCATTCAGGCAAAGCCCGCTTTTCTGTGTGGCTTACCAAAACAAAAGCCAAACAATCTACAAGCCCTGCTAGCAGCGCAGCCGCAATGCCATAAATACATTGCCTGCACAATATTTTCACTCGAACAATGCATTGGAATCATTTGGGGTATCACTAAGATGGCAACAGTCGAATTCACGCTTTCAGACCTAAACTCGCTGCTTTCGCAAAAGCTTACCCTAAAGCAGGCAGTTGACGCGGCAGCCCTTTTGGGAATCCCGACTGAAAAAGCAGAAGACGACACGATTGTATTTGAAATCAACCCCAACAGGCCGGACTGGCTTTGCGTTGAGGGAATAGCGCGC
>JBAZHM010000071.1:0-6260 GCA_041652355.1 Candidatus Micrarchaeia archaeon
CACTACGCAACAGGAAAGTACACGCTTGACCTGCACGACGAGGATACGTATTGGTGCACTGCAGACCCAGGCTGGGTTACTGGAACCAGCTACGGAATCTTCGCACCCTGGCTCAACGGAATCTCGATGGTAATCCGAGGCGGCAGGTTTGACATTGACAAGTGGTACCAGACTGTGCAGGACTACAAAGTCACGATTTGGTACAGCGCGCCAACCGCATTCCGTCTGCTCATGGCAGCTGGAGATGAAAAAGTCGCACAATACGATTTCTCCTCAATCAGGCACATATATTCAGTAGGCGAGCCGCTGAACCCCGAAGTGGTAAAGTGGGGACTGAAAGTCTTTGGAAAGACCATAATGGAGAACTGGTGGATGACCGAAACTGGAATGCACCTGATTTGCAACTTTGCAGGAATGCCGCTCAAGCTCAGCTCAATGGGCAAGTCTTTCCCAGGAACCGAAGCAGCTATTGTTGACGCGGATGGCAACAAGATGAAGCCATATGAGATTGGCGACCTTGCAGTAAAGAAAGGCTGGCCTTCGATGATGCGCCAGATTTGGAACAACCCCGAAAAATACGAAGCGTACTTTCGCGGAAAAAACAAGGAATGGTACGTGTCAGGCGACTCGGCATACATGGACGAGGAAGGCTACTTCTTCTTCGAAGGCAGGATTGACGATGTCATCAAGACAAGCGGAGAGCGAGTCGGGCCTTTCGAAGTGGAGAGCGCGCTGCTTGAGCACAAGGCTGTTGCAGAGGCGGGAGTCATCGGAAAGCCGGACTTGATTCGCGGTGCAATCATCAAAGCGTTCGTAGTTCTCAAGAAAGGCCACGCGCCAAGCGAGGAGCTCAAAACCGAGCTGATGGAATTTGTCAAGCTCAAGCTTGCTGCGCATGCAAAGCCGCGCGAGATTGAGTTTATGGACAAGCTTCCAAAGACGCGGTCAGGAAAAATCATGCGCCGCGTGCTGAGGGCAAAGGAACTCGGACTTCCAATGGGCGACCTTTCCACGATGGAAGATTAAATGAAGATTATTAACGGAAAGACACCTACGCCACTTTTTTATTTTTTATTGAAATAAGATTTTGATGCAATACGCATACTTAGATTATTCAGGTTGTGTCGATGATGCTAGCCAAAAGGTTAGTGTATTAGGAATAGTATGCTGTTCAGATTCAAGACTTCTTCAACTTTTGCTAAAACCACCCCATGAACCTCCAAAGGAGATAGCGGATTATTTTCAAAAAAAGGGAGAATACAAATTTTATGATATGCACAGAGGCAAACCAAGAGTACAACGATTATTGGAAGACACGTTAAGGTCAATAGCTCGGGAGCCAAGCATTACGCTAAAGGCAGCGATAATTCGGGATGAAGAGGACATACATAAAAGTGCTTGTTTTTCTTTAAACTCAAGTCTGGATCATAGTGGAGATATTACAGTTTATGCAGATAAAGGAAGCCTGGGAAAAATCAAGTATTTCTCTAGATTGCAAGCATATGACAAGAAAAATATGAAACCGATTTCAATAATTGGATTTTCGACCAAACGAGAAGGAGCAAACGAAATAATTGAAAAAAATAACTACACGAACGAAAGAATCCAAACTTTACCCATTAAACACGAAGATTCTTGCGGGTATAAAGGAATTCAAGCCGCAGACCTTATCGCGGGCGCAGTATTCCAAAAAGAAGCAAGAAATGAGCCAAAATGGTATGAATTAATTAAATCAAAAATCAAGTTGGTCGAATATAATATTTAAAAAAATCAGACGGCACTTCTGATTGTCCCCCCGCATAACGCTAGGTTCATTCGTTCTGAAGCTACCGTAATAGAATGATCATTACTAGGTTAAATAAACTGACGGAAAATACGGCTCTTCGACAATAGACGATGACTAAACACGTCATTGATATTTCGAGAGCGCTTCGTCTTCAGTAAGGTATTTTTTCTTTTTTTTTCTTCATCTCTTTTTCTTGTGCGCGTAGCTTTCTTGCCACTAATCGTAGTTCCTGCTTCTTGTCCATATTCATCTCCAAATGAAAATAGAGAATGGGCGTAAAATCATTTCGAAAGTGAATTGCCGCTAAACAATAATCTTGCGGTTTCAGCAAAATTAAGCGCCCAATAAGCCTCGCCACGGGAAATAAAACTGGGGCGTGCAGGAAATGAAAAAACAACCAGATAGGAACAAATATATTCCTTTTAGGTATAACTACATATATGAAACAGGTTCAGATGCAGGCAATCCAAGTATTACATTCACCTACCCTGAATACAGTAATCATGGTGGAGAGGGCACTCAAGGATGCCAAGGAAGCAATAAGTGCAGCAGAACTCAAACGCAGGCTCCCGCGAAAAGTCATGCACGGAACGCTAGTGCAAATCCTGGATTACCTGCAGGAAAGCGGCAAGATACTGATTACCACCAAGGGAATAGTGTGGACTTACTGTCCGCCCGCACAGCTTGCGCAACTCAAGCGGGGCGGAATTGAGCTATGACAGATGGACGCAAAGTCGGCGTGGTTCTGCGCGGCCAGGCCAAGGAAGAATTTGAAAAGCTACTCCAAAAGATGAAAAGCCACCGAAGTCCCAGATAATATCATGCAACAAATCAAAGCAACCCACTTGAACCTCGGCCTTTCGGTCTTTTCCGGCCAAGCGTTCGACTGGGAATATGAAAGGAAATCGAATTGCTACTGCGGAGACCTTCTTGGCGATTTTGCAAGCGTAAGGTACGATGCAACAGGAAAAGAACTTTTTTTTACCGGTACGACAAAGGAAAAAATAGTCAAGTTCTTTGACCTTGACGAAAACTACGGCGCAATCCTAAACTCAATCAAGAAAGCCGACCCCAAACTCTATTCCGACTCAAAAAAATATTTCGGCCTGCGCATACTTCGCCAGGACCCTTGGAAAGCAGCAGTCACTTTCGTGTGCTCGCAGAACAACAATATTCCAAGGATTAGAAAAATATTGGGAGCGTTGAAGGAAAAATACGGCAAAGAAAACAGCAAAAACAAGGCAAAGTCTTTTCCAGCTCCAGCGAAATTAGCCAAGGCAAAAATTGCCGACCTACGCAAAATTGGACTTGGTTACCGCGCAGAATACATCCACAGCCTTGCAAAAAACGTTGCAAGCGGAAAGCTTGACTTTGCCCAACTGCAAAAAATGGACTACGAGGACGCATTTGTCCATCTTGTTGACAACCAGCACGGCATCGGGCCTAAAGTCGCAGACTGCCTTCTGCTTTATGGATTGGAAAAGATGGAAGCATTCCCAACAGACGTTTGGGTGCGAAAGGCGGTTGAGCGAAGATATGGCAAGGAGCTTAGGGAATATACAGAGTGCCAGCAGTGCAGGGCAAAGGAAGTGCCCTACCAAATCATCGGCTCGTTTGCACGAAGGAAATTCGGAAAAAACGCGGGGTATGCGCAGCAGTTTTTGTTCCTGTGCGAAAGGAATTTAGAGAACAAAAGACGAAAATGGTAATGGAAAATATCGATAATGAAACAGCGAAAGTGAATACTATGCCAACAAGCAGTTTCAGCTATTTCGGAGTGAAAGTCACCTGGCTATGCCAGTCCGGCTTTCTTTTTCAGTTCAAGGAAAAGAACGTCTACATCGACCCGTACAAAGCGCCGGAGGATGCTCCGACTGCGGACTTGATTGTAATCACACATGAACACTACGACCACTGCGACCCTACTACAATTGGAAGGATTGTTGGAAATGACACGCGCATAATCGCCACACAAGCCTGCCAGCGCAAGCTTACAATGTTCTCACAATTGACTTCGTTTGTGCGGCCGGGGGATTATCCAAGCGCCAAGGGATTTTACCTGAAGACTCTTGCAGCATACAACCCGGCAAAAGAATTCCACCCTAAAGGCAACGGCATGGGAGTGGTAATCCCAATCAACAACAGGAACTTCTATCACGCTGGCGACACGGACGTAATCCCTGAAATGAGCTGGCTGAAGGACATTGACGTAGCTTTCCTCCCAATCGGCGGAACATACACAATGGACGTAGAGCAGGCTGCAAAGGCTGCAAACAACATCAAGCCAAAGGTAGTGGTGCCGATGCACTACAACTCCAAAGACGACATCAAGGCGGAGCCGGAAGCGCTCAGGGCAAAGCTGGATGCTTCAATAAAGCTGGAGATTCTGGAGCCGGCAATGCAGGAATGATGCTTTCTGCGGACTACTTTTCAAGCGCGCGTTTTTTCTTTTTCAACATTTCAAGCGACTCCCGATCTGTTGACGCGCCATCGAAACCCGGATTGAAATCAAAATCCTTAACCGGAACCACCTTATCGCCCTGTCCCATTAGCCCGTACAATTGCTTTTCCCGTTCAACAGCTTGGTGGGCGACTGCCAGTTTTTTCTTTAATTTATCGAGTTTGATAACCTGCAAGAGGCGCGCATTCTCTTCCTGGTTCTTCTTGACACGCTCTTCGAACTTCTTTTCTTCCTCCGGACTCAAATCGTCATCGGCCATAGAATCAGCACTCGTCGTTTTTCCTTTTCGGAATCTTTCCAATCGAACGCGTATTTTTGTCTTCCAAGACTTTCCGGAAAGCATCGCCAACAGTCTCTTTGCCTTTCATTTCTGTAGCAACCGCATTCCAATGCGCCATTATTTCCTGGTTTTTTGCTGACATGGGACGCTTCGCTTCCTGGACGTGCGAGATCCGTTGTTCTTGCAATTGCGGAGGTTCAAACACTTTTTGGATTTCCTCCAAGAAAATCGGGTCGTAAGTGATGGGCTCACACCCTGGTTGTGGGGCATTGTCCACCCGTTCCTGAAACTCCCGGAGAATCTGGGCCAGGGATTTCCTGTTTCGCCTGCTCAAGCTCGCATACTCGTCAATTCCATTCATCAACTGCTTTTGCTTTTCGTTCCATGTTCGGCTTGAAAACTTGGAAACTTTTTTGCCAGAACGCAAAGATAGCCTCTTGGCCGCGACCGGTCTTTTTTGAGCAAGCTCATCCAACTTTCTGGAAAGCCTCTCAATTCGCTCCTTTTCCCTTAGTTCCGCGCCAGCTTGGGCTTCAAGTTTATACTTTTCAAGCTGCTGCTCATAATCAAGCTTTTTTGTCGCCTTTCGTAGGACTGCATTTTTCTCTTTCCAAGTCTGGCTGTTGAACTTCGTCTTAACTTTACGCGGGTCTCCTGAATTTTCCACAGTCAACTATACCACTTAAACCACAGTGGGGAAACGCAATTAAAAAAAGAGTTGGTTTGAAAAATCAAGGCACGTTTCGGCAGGAATAATAACTCCGAAAAGCCAAAGATTTCTTACGTTCTAATCGCCCCTTCTGATAGGGGGGCAGCCAAGCCGTAAATCGGCATTGAAGGTGAGCATAGTGGTAGAGTCACAGCCAAGCGAAAAGTCAGTTCCAATAGTCCCGACGGGGTTTACTGCAAAGTACGACCAGAAGGCAATCGAGGCAGAAGTCACTGCAATGTGGGAAAAGGAAGGCATTCCCACCCAGATTTCACAGCAAAGGGTCGGGAAGAAGACTTTTTTCCTGCTTGATGGCCCGCCGTATGCAAACGCACAGGCTCACGTGGGGCACGTAAAGACCACTACTTGCAAGGACATCTGGAGCCGATTCAAGCTCATGCAAGGATTTGATGCGCTGTTTCTTCCTGGTTTTGACTGCCACGGGCTGCCAACGGAAGTGATGGTGGAAAAAGAATTAGGCATCAAGTCAAAGTCCGAGTTAGAGCAGATTGGTATTGAAAAGTTTGACAAAATGTGCCTTGAGAAGGTAACCAATACCGAAAAAGCATGGATGGCATACTACCGTACGCTTGGAGCTTGGCGTGCGTATTACGAGCCGTATTTCACTTACAAGGACTCCTACATCGAGTCGGGCTGGTGGACTGCAAAGCAGCTCTACGAAAAGGGCTTGATGGTCGAGGGAGAAAAGCCTATTCACTGGTGTTCGCATTGCGAGACCAGCCTTTCAGGATATGAGGTTTCCGACTCTTACAAGGAAGTCAGCGACCCGTCGATTTTTGTGAAGTTCCCAGTGAAGGGAAAGGAAAAAGAATATCTTTTAGTGTGGACTACCACGCCATGGACTCTTCCTGCAAACGTTGCGGTTGCAGTAAAAGGCGACGAGACGTATGTCAAGGTCGAATACAAGGACGAACTGCTCATCCTTGCAAAGCCTCGGCTTGAAGCGGTATTTTCAGAATTGCTCAAGGCAAAGCCTGAAGATTACAAGGTTGTGGAGGAATTT
>JBAZHM010000072.1:0-6111 GCA_041652355.1 Candidatus Micrarchaeia archaeon
GGAGTTCCTTGCCAGCCTCTCCCTTTTTACTTCGTCTTTCTTTACCCACTTGATGCCACAGTATTGTGCAGGGGGGTGTGCGGTCTTGTCCTTTGCATTGCATGCAAATCCCATTGCAGGCACCATGACACGGTTCTTTCTTGAGCCTGCGTTGTACCTTCCCTGCATCTCTACTTGTCCAACATCGCAGTCCATCCCGGCCTTCTGGGAAAACGCAGCCTTTACGATAGAGACCGGGCTTTCGCCTTCCATTACCATCCCACCTGGAAGCTCAAGCTCGATTTTTCCGTCCAGAGTCTTTCTTTGCAAAAAGAACGCGCGTTCTGAGTCAAAAAGAAGGCCTGCGGCGTAGGCTATTGGTTTTTTGGTTGCCTTCAGTTCGCGGATTTGCCTTTTCATGAAAAACGCACCATTCAATAGGTTGCACAACAATCATAAACAAGTCGATGCCAAAGTATTCCATGGCTTTTTCAGCTCAGTTTGAGCTTGATTTTTCCTCGCAAGCCGAGGCAAAGAAAGCTTTTGCGGTACTGCAAAAGGACTTGAAAACAATCAAGGGCACGCTCAAGTCAAGGCAGGCTGGGAATAAAATATTCGCAACCGCGGAATCAGGCTCGTTTGCAGGCCTAAGGGCAATGTCAAACAGCTTTTTGCGCTCAAGCCGCATAACCTATGACGTGATTGATGCTGTTGCGGGAAAGCCACAGAAAAAAGCAGTTGAAGAGGAAAACGATTCTATTGAATGAAGAAAAGGGTGTTCAGTGTTTTATGGCAACTACACAAGAGGATTTGCAAAAGGATTACGAAAGCTACCAGAAGCTCCAGCAGCAGCTGCAGATGGTGATGATGCAGCGCCAGCAAATCGACCTTTCCGCAGCAGAGGTTGACCGCGCAACTGATGCGCTTTCCAAAGCAGACAAAGGCGCAAAAGTGTTCCGGCTTGCAGGAAGCATCATGGTCCCCCGCTCAAAGGAAGACGTGCAAAAAGAGCTTTCCGACGAGGCAGAGTCGCTTAAGATGCGAAAGGACATCCTTGCAAAGCAGGAAGAAAAGCTCAAGGCAATCCTCACCGAGCTTGTAAAAAAGCTTGAGGCAGCGTCCAAACAAGGCGCAGCTTGAACGCATTTGCCGCAGTAAGCAGCACAAGGCTCAAACCAGCCTCTTTTTCTATTTCTTTTTCTTTTATTATTCATGCAAAAAAAATTCGCCAATGCCGCACGTTTTCTTTCCACCCTTAAAGGAAAGACCCTGATTACTTTCCAAGAGGTGGCTGACCCGGATGCGATTGCAAGTGCGGTTGCGTTGAGCCTTCTTGTCCGAAACTGTGACGTCCGCGCAACCGGGCAGGTAAACTCACAAGCAAAGGCAGTGCTCAGAAGCCTGGGCTTGGCAATAGTGCCTCTTGAATCGCTTGAAGGGTATGCAAACATCCTGATCACCGACGCGTGCACCCTGGATTCTTTCGGAAAGTGGGCCGATGCAATTGGAAACTTCAAAGGAACAGTTGCCTTCTTTGACCACCACATCCACTCGGACAGGATGAAAGCCGACTTTTCGCTTGAATTGCCTTCAATTTCAAGCACAAGCGAAATTGCATTTGGAATCCTGGGTGCTGCAGGAAAAAAGGTCGACAAGAAGACCGCAATGCTCCTGGCAGCAGGCGTAGCCTCGGACTCGGGGCACTGGAAGAGCGCAAACGACGACTCTTTCGAGGCAATGGCGCATCTTTTGAAGCTTGCAGGAAAAAGCAAGCAGGATTACCAGAAAATACTTGCATTGATTGAGCGTCCGGCAAACCCTGAAATGTCCAAAAAGAAAATGGCCGCTGCTGCAAAAGCCAAAGTAATTGAAAAAGACGGCATCATGGTTGCTGCCACCACATCTGATTCATTCCACTTGCAATGCGCAGTGGGATTAGTTGACCTTGGGGCTGACTATGCGTTTGTAGCTGATGCAAAGCAAGGCATAATCCTTGCTGCACGCTCCGACTCTTCCAAAAAAAGCATTGGAAAACTGATGCAACTGGTTGCAAAGAAAATCAGCGGTTCTGGCGGCGGGCACGAAAAAGTTGGTGGCGCTCGGGGAAAGTTTTCAGATGCAGGCGCAATACTGGATTATTGTGCCAAGATTGTTTTGGACTAGTTTTGAATTGTGCGAGTTTGCCTCTCAGTTTGCAGAAGAAAGCAGCATTACACTCACCATTGCCAGTGCAATGCCCACAATCTGGAGTTGTGAAGGAGTTTCGGCAAACAAAAAGTAAGCTGCGATTGCGACAAGTGCGATGTTCAAAGCCATTATCGAAGCTACTACCGCAGTCTTTGCACCTTGTTCGCGGAGTGCGAGAAGAAAGAACAATGCTCCAAGCAGGGAAAAACCCGCGTAAGCTAAGATTACTGGCAATGACTTGAGGTCAAAAAGTGTGGAAATGCTTATTTGAAACCCTGACATTGCCTTTGCAGCAAGCATGGAAATGCCAAGTGAAACCATTGCGGCAAGTGAGTATATTATCCAGCTCATGTTGTGCGCCCGTGTGAAAATTTGATTTTGCTATGTTTATTCCAATTCGCTATGCTTTATTAGTAGGTGTTTCGTAAGGGTTTTGTTTAAACCTTTCGAACTAGTGAATTGATTTGGTACTTGAAACAATACTATCCCCGCGGTGCGCCCGCAAGCAGCCTTACAAGCTGCTTTTTGTGACGATGCTGTTTTTTTCAGCAGGCGTGCTTGTCTATCTTGCAATTCCGGGGCTTAACGGCACGCCATTGATATTCACCCTCTTGCCTTTCATGCCGCTAATGTTCCGGATGCTCATTTGGGAGGAAAAGGAAGAGGAAGCGCAGCTCCGGCGGCATGAGTCTGGCTTTTTTGACTACCACAAAGTCCTTCTGGAGTCTTATGCGTACATTTTTGTCGGCGCAATACTTGCAAGCATGATTTGGTATGGCGTGCTGATGCAGGTGTCGCCTGAGATTGCGCACAATGCTTTTGAAAACGAGGTGCAGGAGATTGTCGCAATAAGCAACACGGTCAACCAGTCAAGCGCTTCAACTGCAAACGTCCTCCGTTCTGACTTTTTTGATTTCTTTGGCTTCCTTTTTGGCCACAACATACAAGTGCTTGCCCTGATGCTCCTGTTCAGCCTGCTTTACGGGGTTGGCAGCCTTTACCTTTTGTTGTGGAATGCGTCAGTAATTGGCATCTTCATAGCCCAGCGGGTGTTCGAGTTGGGAATAATAAACGGGCTTTTGGGCTCGTTTTTAGGCCTGCTTCCGCACGGAATGTTTGAATTGTCAGCCTACTTTGTCGCAAGCATCGCAGGCGGCATATTTTCTGTTGCAGTGATGCGAAGGCACCTTGAGAGGCCCGAGCTGAGGAAAGTGCTTTTGGATTCGTTCTTTTTGCTGCTTCTTTCAGTAGGCCTTGTGTTTATTGGCGCGCTGATTGAAAGTTCCTACTGAGCTTTCTTGTAGATGCGTTTCTTGTGCTTAGGCTCAGTTGCTTTGAAAAGCGCTTTTTTGCTGTTCATCTGGACTTGAGGCGCTGAGAACTGTTCGCTCCACTTTGCCTCAACGTCTTGCGTTTCAGCCTGTTTTTGTTTTGGAAAATACTTCTGCCTGAGGGCTTCGTACCTTTTGCGGCTGATTTTTCCTTGTGCGTACAAAGCATCAAGGTCTTCTGGCTTGCGGAATGCTTTGCGGGTTGCAATGAACGCGGCAACCCCAATCATCGCAAGTATTGCAACAAGCACGTAGCCTGCAATAATTTGCAAGCTTGAATTGTTCGAGTCGGGCTTTACTGTTATGCTTGTGCTGATGCCGCTGTCGTTTTGCTGGCCGCTTGCCTCTGATGTGTTGCCAGTGTCTATTGAAATTACCTGCGGAGCTGGCGTGGAAATAGTCTCCGGTGTTTTTGGCTCCTGTTCAAGCGGTGCAAGTGTGATTAATGAAAAGTTTGCAGGCGTTATGAATGCATTTCCAAACGCAAAGTCGGATACTGCTTGAAACGAGTCTGAAAGCGCTGCAAGCTTGATTGCATTGACCATCGAGCCGTACTCCGAATTCTTCTCGCCCCGCTTGAAGTTGTAGAACGCATGACCAAAAAACAGGTCTGCCCAGCCTGCGCGGGTATTTTCATTTGCAAAGTGGCTTCTGTGCATGACCGCGTTCATCATGCCTGATACGTAAAGGCTGGAAGATGCAATTGCATCATCCGCTTGCGAGATGTTGTCCAAAAGTATAGTCTCCACGGCAAGGTATGCATGCGAATAGGAAACGTCCATCATTGCAGCGTAGTAATCGCCTTTTGCAAGAAGCTCCTTGGATGAGTTCAGGTGGTTCATTATTTCCTGGTCAAAAGGCACTGTGTGGTTAACCGTGTCCTCCACCATTTTGACATATTTTTCTGCCTGTTCCTTTGCATTTGCTTCTGGCATGAAGCTGCCTGCATCCTGCCTTTCGTATGTTGCGGTGTTCAGGAGCTTTGCAGCCTCAAACCAGCCCATTGCAGCTGAAAGGTCGTTTGCCATTTCAGCCAGCGTGGTGTTGGTAATTGTTTTGTTTGATGCAAGCTTTGCTTTTATGGAGCTAACCCGCAAAACAGCCCAGTTGTGCCTCATCTGGGACGTTGCCACCCACTCCCAGTTTGTGGCGTTTTTTTCAGCAAAGCGCATCTGTGAAAGTTCGGAGTCAAAGTTTTCCACTATTGCGCTGAAGTTTTCTATTGTCATATTGCGGAACTGGTCAGTCAAAACCGCATTCTTTACCAAAAACGCCGTGTTTGCAGCTGAATAATAGTATCCAAGCGAAAGCTGCATTTTGGACTCCGCAATTAGCCTGTCAAAGGCCTTCTTGTGCAAGTCGTTGAGGTTTGAGCTTTGCCCGCTTGCTTCCGAATCTGAAATCGTGCTTGCGGAAACTTCCTTGAATGGCTCAGAAGACTTGGCTGAGAGGTATTCGGGCGGGATAAAGTCAGACGCATTGGTCACTTTTGGCGGTTCGATCTTCCCGGTTGCAATTGCAATTGCGTAAGAAATATTGGAAACTGCAACAACAGTAATGTTGTATTTTTGCAGTGCGTAGTCTGCATAGAATATCGAGTCAAGCACGCTTTCCCCGGATTCCTGGGTCTGACCAGCGGGAATAAGCATCACCCGGAAAGACTTGTTTGCGCCAGCAGCGTCGATTTTTGCCTTTACTCCGCCAACTGCGCCTATTGCACCGCCCTTGTTTATCGTGCCGGTAATTATGAAGTCGTTGCGGATTGGCGTTTCGGTGTATTCGGAGTATGCCATTATTGCAAGGGCAGCCCCTGCGCTTGGGCCGTTGACTTTTCCAATCTCGCTGTCAAAGTGCACGAAATAATCATAAGAATTGTAGTTTCGCTCTGCAATTTTTGCAGCTTCAGCAAAAGCAGTCTGCATGGACTCCTGCGTGTCAGCAGCAACAGTGGTGCTTTTAAGCCGCAAAACAAGCTCGCCTGAGCCGGGGGTTATGTCAACTGTGACTGCGGTTAGTATTCCGTGGTCCTTGTCATCAACAGCAGGCGCAACCAGCGTGGCTGCGCTTGCAAAGAATGATGCAAATAAAATCAGTGCAAGGATATGCCTAGTGTTTGAGTGCATAGGATGTTTCTTTCCCCCGAAAGTAAAACAGGAGTAGGAAACTGGTTGTTTTAAGCGTTTGGCGTGGATGGGCGCGTGTTGGATTTACGGGGTTTTCGTCTTATTTTTTCAGGTCCATTTTAAGCGCACGGAGCTGGTCTTCATGCATCATGAATTCGACTGAGTTTTTGTTGCCAAACATGTCGTAGTAGCTAAGCTTGACTTGGCACTTGTTAAGAGCCTTTGTCGCGGTCTTTTCTATGCTGATTACATAGCTTTTCTGGACCATTATCTTATGCGGCGCGTCCATCTCAAGCCCATCTTCATACGCTGAAATAGTGCCTTTGCTTTCATTGAAAAATGTTGTATATGTGTGGCGTAGTTCGCCAAGAGTTTTTGCGCACATTCTAATCATCGTCCGGAAATAGCAATCAGCTTGAGTTGGTGTCTTTTGCGTGGCGCCTGGTGCCTTTGCATACTTCCCAAATAAAAGAAAGAGTATACAAAAATAA
>JBAZHM010000073.1:0-5151 GCA_041652355.1 Candidatus Micrarchaeia archaeon
TCATATCATTCAAAGACAAGAATCCTGCTTTCAGACGGGAGCGAAAAGGAAATCGGAGCGCTTGTTGACAGCCTGATGGAAAGCCGCAAGCAAGATGTCATCCAAGGCAAGGACTGTGAAATCCTTCCATTGAAACCCAGCGAAATCGAGCTATTCTCCTCTGACTTCTGCGACGTATTCAAAACATCAGTGGATAGGATAAGCAGGCACAAGGCGCCGGACCGTTTTGTCAGGATTACGCTGCAAAATGGCAGGAGCGTTTGCGTGACTCCGGAACACCCCTGCTGGGTGATAGCAGATGGCAAGATTTCAACAAAACCAGCTGAACAAGTCACAGGCGAAGATTTTCTTCCAATACCAACAATGATTCCACTCAACGGCGTTCCACAGGCTATTGAGCGGAAACCACAACCAGTTGAAATGAAAATTCAGGACAAACGGGAAAATAAAAACCTGCAGGCAGGCTGTTTCCCAAGCCACAACGACGCGGACTTCTGCAAACTAATCGGCTACCTGATTACCGACGGCGGGTACGAGATAAACCGCGGAAAGAAAGTCGGCGTGAACTTTACAAACAAAGACGCGCAGTTGATCACTGATTTTTGCAGCCTGGCCAAAAAATATTTCGGAATCGATCCGTACGTGCGCACGCGCCCGGATGGGGTGGCCATGGCAAGGATCTCCTCCAAGGCCCTTCTTGATTACCTTTGCGGGTTGGATGCTTGTTTTGCAAAAAAAAGCGAGCACAAGCGAATACCCCCTTTCCTCATGAAGTCTACAACAGCCGACCTGCGGCAAATGCTTTCCGCGATGTTCGAGTGCGACGGCTGGGCCACCCAAAACCGCGTTGGCTTTGTCTCTCCAAACTTGGAGTGCTGCGAACAAGTCCAGACGCTGCTGTTGCGCTTTGGCATCCCTTCAAGCCTGCTTGCACAGAAGACCGAGGCCGGAAAGAACATCTGGAGAGTTACTATTACCGGCGCGGAGAACCTGCGCATGTTTTACGGGCGTATATCGTTTCTTTCGGAAAGAAAAAACAACAGGCTTGCAGCACAACTGAACCCCGAAAGCTATAGGACGATAAAGGACGTGGTCCCAAACATGGGCGCGTCAGTTGCAAGGCTCTCAGCCACCCTGAAGGTAGATGAGTCAAAGGTTCTTGACTATCCGATAACCCCATTCAAGTCAGGCAAACAGAACTTCTCAAGACCGGCACTGAAGAAATTCGCAGAGGCATTTGAACAGAAGCTTGACGCATTTGAAAAAGCACGCAAAAAACTGCCCGGCGCCGAGTCTGCGCAAACGCTCAAGGCCATCCGCACGAGCCTCAACATCTCGCTTGCAGACCTTGAGCAATACGCAGGAGCAAGCCACCAGACGCTGTCTTCAATTGAATGCGGAAATATTGAACGCAAAAACAAATCCACGGAAATCCTCCGCGATGCGCTTGAAAAATTCTGCGTGAACGCACAACGCGTCTCCGGCGAAGTGGCTTTCCTCAAACGCCTCGCTTTCGGTCAAGTCGCTTGGAGCAAAGTAAAAAAAGTTGAAGCAGTAGCCAACGAAACCGAAGAATGGGTCTACGATGTCACAGTCGAGCCGACCCGAAGCTTCATCTCCGAATGCATGCTTTTGCACAACACCATCTCAGTTGCAAAGGCAGGGATTGTAACAACTTTCAAATCTAAAACATCAATTCTTGCAGCTGCAAACCCCAAGCTCGGGCGCTTTGACCCAAACACGCCTCCGGCACAGCAGTTTGACATTCCTCCAACTCTCATGAGCAGGTTTGACCTGATTTTTGCAATCAAGGACGTGCTGGACGAGGCAAAGGACAGGAAGCTGGTTGACCACGTGCTTACTGGCCACATGTTTGCTGCAAAGAAGCAGAAGCTTTCAGACTTGAAGGACTCGCCAATCATACCCCCAATCATGCCAAACATGCTGAGAAAATACATTTCCTATGCCCGCAAGAACATTCACCCCGTTCTTACTGACGAGGCTGCAAACCGCATCAAGGACTACTACCTGTCCTTGCGCAGGATGGGCGCGCAGCAGAACACCTTCCCGGTTACTGCGCGTGAAATCGAGGGGCTTATACGCATGAGCGAGGCCTCAGCAAAACTGAGGCTTTCAAACTCAGTTGACCTGCGGGACGCAGAGCGCGCAATCGCACTCGTACACTTCGTGCTGTCTGACATATTCATGGACAAAGAGACTGGAAAGATTGATTCTGACATCATCAGCACCGGCCAGCCCAAAAGCAAAGTTGACAAAATGCGCTCCATACTTGGAATCATCAACGCCCTTGAGCAGAAGCTTGACATTGTTGACATTGACGAGATTGTTGCACAGGCGCAGACTATTGGGATGGATGAGACCATCGCACGCAGGCTCATCGACGAGCTCAAGCGAAACGGCGATCTCTACGAGCCCAAAGTAGGCTTTGTGAAGAGCTCGCGCAGTAGGTAAGTAGTTATTCAAAGAGTGATTAACAACTAATGAAATCCGCCTTGTCTGCAAAAACCCGGCAAAAAAAACCATCCGAAACTGATGAAAAAACTGCCACGCAGAAGCGGCTCGCTTCATTCAACCGCCAAAAAAACCTGCTTTTAATGCTTGCAGCTTTTGCAAATACACTTTTGATTTCGCTTTTCATCGGAGCTGGCTTCATTGCACAGCAGCTTACTGTTGTAGATAACCCCTCAGACGTTGCAAACGCATTCGGGCTTGTTGCGTACATGGTTGTTGCAGCAGCAGTCATGCTTCTTGTTTTGAAATTCTACAAAGGAAACCTGCTTTTCAAGCTCTTGGAATACGGCCTGATAGCATCAAGCGCATCGATTTTTGGGATGGCTTTTCTCCCAGGCTATGAAATGCACGCAATCATTGCGGCAGTTGCAATCCGGCTTGCTTTTGCGCAAGCACAAAACGTGCTATTGCTTGCCTCGTGCATAATAGTCGGCTCGCTATTGGCCGCTTCCCTTGACTTTATTCCCGTTGCAGTATTCGCAATCCTGCTTTCTGCATACGACTACATTGCGGTGTTTCGCACCAAGCACATGGTGAAACTTGCCGAGGGCCTTGGAAATCGCGATGCCGCGTTCAGCATAAAAATCGGAGTTGCAAGCACGCCAAAAGCACACGCTTCTGAAGCAAAAAAAGAAAACCCGGCTGAGAAAAATATGCGCATCGAAAGCCCAAGAAGCGGAATCGAACTGGGACTGGGCGACTTTATGATTGGAATCATGCTTTCTGTTGCAGCGCTAAAGATCGGAGCATTCCCTGCATTCGGATACGCGCTTGCATCTGTTCTTGGAGCTACTGCGGGCCTTGCTTTGATGTTTTACCTTCTTGAAAAAAAAGGCGGATATTTCCCAGCAGTGCCGCCAATTGCCGCAGGGTCGCTTCTGTGCATTGCCGCATACTGGATAATACGGACTGCGCTTGGAACAGTCTAATCTTTTTTTGGAGTTTTCTTTAGTGGTATGCCGCTATTTATGGCATACGCAATGATTCTTTCAGCCTGCTTTTTTGGAACCAATTGATAAGTGCGAACCAACGGAACCTCGCAGTCATTCTTTTTTATTGCTGGAGGGATTGAAATTATGCCAGCATTTTCCTCGTTCTTTCGATACTCTGCTTTTTTTCTAAGCGCATCTGCCAAACTTTTTGAATCAATCGGGCCTAGAACGTGCATGTTTCCCTTTGAAGAAACAGTGATAATATGACGGCCGTCTTGAGGATGATTGACACCATAAATTTGTTCAGTCGATTTCCGTTCCTTAATGCCAACCATAATAATCACAATAAAACATTGACGCGAATTCCTTAAGGTGGATATTGCAAAGGTTAATTTAAATGGCGCGGCATAAGGTATATTCACATCAAAGACGTTTTCTTGACGTTTAACGGGTTCAGAATTTGGGTTATTGCACATGGATTACGACAAGCTTTTAGACAGGGCGCGCGCAAACATCCCGGACAAAGAAAAGCTCACATCCGGAGAGCGGTTCGAAGTCCCAAAAGCAGCGATACTAATACAGGGAAACAAAACGATTCTAATCAATTTTGCTGACCTTTGCTCAAAAATCAGAAGGACCGAAGCGGAGTTCTCAAAATACTTATTCAAAGAGCTTGCTGCACCCGGAGAAATCCAGACGGGCAGGCTCATCCTAACAGGAAAGTTTTCCGACCGGGTAATAAACGACCGCATCGGAAACTACGTAACAACCGCAGTAATTTGCAAGGAATGCGGAAAGCCAGACACACACCTTGAGGGTGTTGACCGGCACTTGAAGATGCTTATATGTGAAGCGTGCGGTGCAAAGGCGCCCGTGCGCCTTTGAAAAAAATAGGTGAACTTGACTTTGGCAAACTTCCATCCCCGACCGCATTACCAACAGCGCAGGCCCGGCGTACGCAAGCCAATGGCTCCAGGAATGGGACCGGACGGCTTGCCGCTTCGCGTGCGCAGCCCGCACCAAGGAGAAATCCTTGGAAAGGTAACTGAACTGTTTGGAGGCTCGCGCATGAACGTGCAGTGCCAGGATGGAAAGACCCGCATGTGCAGAATCCCGGGAAAAATCAGGCGCAAGCTCCTCATCAACCCCGGAGACGTAGTTGCAATCACCCCCTGGACCGTAGAATCCGATGAAAAAGGCGACATTGCATACCGCTACACTCGCGTGCAGGCAGAGCAGCTGAGACAGCGCGGCATGCTGCAGGGACTCTAGAACTAGCTATTTTTTCTTATTCTTTTTGGTAGTATTAGTTTTAGCTTTTTTCTTCAAACCATTCTTTACTGAAAGGATAATATATTGAATAAAAACAAATGCGAACGCAGATACACTTAGAAATATTATAACATCGTTAGTTGACAAAATTGTAGTAATATTTTTAGTGAGCATCCATGAAAAAATGAAAGTGAAAACAATTGCAAAAACATAAATTAACCATTTAGGTAGGCTACTATTGATGCAAAGACGCACAAGCTCATACACGGGATCAATCAATAACGCGGCAATTAGTGCGCCTAAAATAGCGCCAATAAACGCCCACGTAAGCGGAACATTTACTGCTGTTTCAACTGGTCGAGTATATGAAACATGGTCAGAATAAAAATAGCGATTAGTACTGAGAATAAACAAA
>JBAZHM010000073.1:5161-6099 GCA_041652355.1 Candidatus Micrarchaeia archaeon
TTATTTTTATACACGAGTGGATCTAGTGACACGTTACTATTCGGCGATGAATACTCTATATTCCAATCGTCATTTTGAAGAAAGAGTATATTCTTACGTAATCCATTAGAACCATCTGAAGGACAATTTTCATTGTAACATTGAAAACCATACCAATAGTAATGTATTGAACTTAGGGTTTTCGAAACTGCATTTTTTAATTTATATGTAAGGGTAACTTGAATTTTTCCAAAAGTATCATTACGTCTATCATCCGGAATCTTCAACTCAAAATAAGACCAGTTACCATTTGAAAAATTTTCAATCGAATTGAAAGAATAAGGTAAGGCATCACCACAGTGATATGAATCATAGTAGTCTCCAAATTGAGTTGGATGAAAAAAACAAGCGCTAATGTTAAAATCGATTATCTGGGTATTGCGAGAATTTCTTCCATCACACGCGTATAGTGAAAATCTAACAATAGTACTGTTGGAATTACTACTATCCGCAGTGATTCGTACAACTTTTGAAACTTCACTCAGAGTAGTATCTATTGCATCTTCATCAGTTATTGATACTATTGGAGCATACACTACATCGTGCGGAGTAGAAAAGACATAAATTGCATGAGCAGTGGTGGTAAGAATTAACAAAAACAAAATTTGCAGACCAATGCGCGGACTAATTCCATCCATAAAGTAGTGATATTAGACCTGAATTAAAAACCACCCGTCTGGATTCGAACCGGTTATATTCGCCCGGAGGCATTAGATTATTTCTTATGGCCCGAAAGATTTCAAAGCGAAAGCAGCCCGAGCGCGAGGTCAAGCCGATAAAGGAACGCATGAAGATTTACTCAAGCAAGGTCCTGGATGACAAGGTGCTTGAGATACTCAACTGGATGATGAACACCGGCAAAATCGACAGCTTCGACTTTCCCATCTCAAGCGGAAAGG
>JBAZHM010000074.1:0-6067 GCA_041652355.1 Candidatus Micrarchaeia archaeon
CCAAGTAATCCGGTGTTTTCTCCCCGCGTGTCCCCTTAAGATAATTCAGGTCGAGGCCGAGGCGCGAGATTGCATCCACGAAAAAGTCCTCACGCAGCGCGCCAATGCAATCTTCATATGGCTTGTAAAGCAAACGGTAAGGCGGCGCGAACAGGATTTTCGGTTCCTTGGTGACATTAGTCCCTTTTGGGAGCACGCGCCGAAGCACAAACGCCTGCTCCATCAATTCGACATATTTCTGGACATTAACCTTGGCGATGCCGGTATTCGAGGCGATGCTGGAGTAGCTGATGCCTTCGGAAGGCGAGCGGCCGATGAACAGCAGCATCTGGCGCACCTTCGAGGACTCTGCAAGCGTGATGCGGGACGTCCCGACCAGGTCATGTTCTATTATCGTGTCCAGGATGTTCTGGAATTGTGGAACAATATCCCGGTGGCCAAGGCTGAACGGGTAGTTGCCTCCGGCAAGGTATTGTTCGAAAAGCGGCTCGAAATGGATGTTCTTCCCGTAATAGGTTTTGCAGCGTTCCGTATCCAGAAGGCCGGCAAAAAGCATCGGCGCAACCTCCTCGCCTTTTAGAAAAAAGATGTATTCCTGGAAAGAGAATGATGGGATTGTAATCAGCCTCACCCTTCGGGACAGGTCAAAGGAAGCGTCGTGCAATGAGATTGAGGAGGAGCTTGTGAACACCACCTGCAGGCTGGGGATGAAGTCGTAGATTTTCTTAAGCTCGCGCCCGTAGTCCGGGTACGCGTGGATTTCATCAAGCAAAAGCAGCCGGATGCCCCTGTGGTCTGCCAGCTCTTTTGCCGCCTTGAATAGGTCCAACTCTCCTATCGAGTCAAGGGAGATGTAAAATGATGCTTCGGCCTTGTTGTGGATCTGCTTTAGGAGTGTGCTTTTCCCGGCTCCTCTCGGACCCACCAACGCCATGAATATGCGTTCACCCAAGTGGCGTTCAATCTCAGGGTATGCGTACCGCTTCTTCGGATACGCCGCTCCCTCCTCTTTTGCCTGGCTATTGAGTGATTCCATCTGACTGTTAAGTCCAGCTCTGGCATTCGCAGTCAGGTTTAGCTTTTCGCTTAAGTCCAAGGAATATTTTGCCATACTTCTAAAGAGCACTCAAAACCTTATAAACATATCATTTCGTCTAAACTTCAGACAAAATGATAGTCATTTTGGTTTATTTTCAGACAAAATGATAACATAATGGTTTTTGGTCCGCTGGTTTCTTTTCAATGTCTGCAAGATGAATGGCGGGTTCCTTACAAAGGACTGGGACGAGTTCGACATGCGGCTGTTCAAAACCTTAAAAGCCACGCGGTTTTTCAAAGGAAACGCAGTTCAGTTAGTATTAAAAATTCCGAGACGCCAAAGTTATTTGCGCGGTGTCAAATCCGAGCCATTGTGGCGCCGTATGGCGTGCAGGTGGGGTAGGTTCCGCGTTTCGCTTATTTTTCAAGCAGCTTCTTAAGGTCGCTTACCCGCATGACCTGCCGTACTTCGTTATTTTCATCAAGCACCAGTTCAACTTCACAGACGTTTCCCCTTATTTTCTCGTAAAAACCGTTCTTTAAAAGACGGTAATGATTGTAACAGCCCGCCATACAGTCAGCTATCTGGATTTCCTGAGAGTCCTTAGAATCCATGCCAGCGGAAACGGTTATTTTCTTGCTCCTTATTTTTGAAGCCTCCTTGTTTATCAGTAAAATGAACGTCTCCACAAGTTCCTTGTCAAACACCAATTTAATCGTCCCGTCATTGGAGTTAATGTTAGAATACGCGCAGACGAGCCAGAGCATAGACCTGAAAATATACGTCCTGAATTGGCGTTCGCTCATTGCCGCCTTAGTCCATCCTGATTTGACTGAAAACTTGTCCGCGTGTATGATTATTGTCACGAATTCCTGCCGGGAAAGGAGTCGCTCGGTTAAAAATTCCCTTGAGCCACTGCTAAGATCATGCCACTTCAGCTCCGGCCTAATCTTGTAGCCAAACCGGGTCAAGTGCTCCTGTTGAAAATCATCAACGACGTCCGAAAGCAAACCAGGACCGCAGTCCTCCGGAATGCATACCATGGCAAGCGTATATGCTCTGCTGGACATCCCAAGCCCCGACTGGCCGTCGTCCCCGGACGCGTCAATGAAAACCTGCATCTATAATCAAATATTTTTTCTGAACAAATGGTTTTAATCACACGTTGAGTGCATTTCCGCTGAACCCCTTCCCCCTGCTCAAAACCTTAAAAGCCAGCCTTTCTTATGAATAAAGCTGACTTTTCACTAGTTGATTTATTCATGGATAGGCTCTCAGTCGTAATCCCCTGCTACAAGAAAGAAAAGGTGGTGTACTCCGCACTTAGCGACATCCATGCCGAGCTTTCCAAGCTTGGACGCAAGTTCGAGATGGTCCTGGTAGATGACGGCTCGCCTGATGGCACGCTTTCCGAGCTCAAGCGCTTCTGCAAGAACAAGGAGAATTGTAAAGTGGTGCCCTTGGAACACAATAAAGGCAAAGGGCACGCGGTACTAGACGGATTCCGGCACAGCAGGGGAAATACTATTTTGTTCATAGATGCAGACAAAGACCTTCCGCCAAGCCAAATCCCGCTCTTTTTGCAGTACATGGACCGTTACAATGCTGATGTGATAATCGGAAGCAAGAACCATCCTGATTCAATCGTAAAATACCCTCTTTTGCGCCGCTTTCTTTCACGCTGTTACCAAATTTTATGTTTCATACTCTTTGAAATGCCAATTTCCGACACGCAGGTTGGCATCAAGCTCTTCAAAAAGCCCGTTTTGGAATACGCTGCCCCAAGAATGTTAGTCAAGCGCTACGCATTCGACTCCGAACTCCTTGTTCTTGCGCATTATGGCGGGTTCTACATCCGCGAGTGCCCGGTTGAAGTCAAGTTCCGCGGCGGAAGCGGAGTCAGCTCCACAGGCGTGTTCAACATGTGGGTAGACACCATGGCCATATGGTACCGGCTCAAGATAATGCACTATTATGACAAGATAAAAATCGGGTAATTTTTCTTGCAGAATTTTTCCGTTATTATTGCGATGGGCAAAAGCTCGCCTTATGTGGAAAAATGCGTTGAGGAATGCCTCAAGCTTGCCCAGGTAAAAGAAGTTTTTGTAATACCTGATGGAAAAATCAACCTAAACGCAAAAGGCAAGCGCCTCAAAATAATTCACTCTGGCAAAGTCGGTCCCGGCCAAAAGCGCGACTTGGCAGCAAAAAAAGCAACTGGCGAGTTTCTTGCATTCATTGACGACGACGCGTATCCTTCTTCTGGCTGGCTCTCATCTGCAGAAAAGCTCTTCTCCAACCCCAAGGTTGCAGGTGTAGGCGGTCCTGCTGTGACTCCAAAAGAAGATACATTTCTGCAACGAGCTTCAGGGCTGACTTATTCCTCTCCATTGTGCTCTGGCGGGTATGATTTTCGCTACGTTCCGGCCAAAGCACGCGACTGCGACGACATCCCAACAGTAAACCTGATAGTACGCAAGTCGGATTTCGATGCGGTCAAGGGGTTTGACACCAATTTTTGGCCCGGCGAGGACACCAAGCTTTGCCTTGACTTGGTGCACGGCAAGAAAAAACGTCTCTTATACTCGCCGGCCGTCTTAGTCTATCATCATCGCCGGCCACTTTTTGTCAAGCACTTGCGTCAAGTCTCAAACTATGCCCTGCATCGCGGCTTCTTTGTAAAGAAGTTCCCGCAGACTTCGCTTCGGCCTTCATATTTCCTGCCTTCTTTGGCAGTACTGAGTGCAGTTGCACTGGCCGCACTTGGATTTTTTGACCAAGTGTTTTGGCTTGCGCTCTTGCTTTTAGTTGCGCTTCACATGCTAGTATCATTCGTATTCGGCTTGCTAAAGGAAGGGGTTGCGATGGGTCTTTCCGTTGCTTTCGGCAGCCTTTTGACTCACTTTTTCTATGGAATTTTCTTCATCGTAGGCCTTTTGTCGCCCAAGCTTTCGCGCTAATTAGTTGACATCTGCGCATATCTTCTTCTTTTCAAAGCCTATTGCCAGCCTGTATGATAAAAAGTACGTAAGCAGCGGGTTTCGGAAGGAATATTCTGCCATATCCATTGCAAGGTGAAGGAAATATCCTGCAGCAAACACTGTTGAATACACTCCTGGCCATACTAATAGCGCGACAATTGGTATTTCAGCTGAATGCAGGAGAACGTAAATCCTGTCCTTGTAGAAATGTCCCCTGAGCATGGCCTTGATGTCAAACCGGCGATGGATAATCAGGTAATCAAGGACATGGTCTACATCAATCAGTCCCGCTGACACGAAGAACAATGCCGCAGCCACGGCGTCTCCGGTAAGTGCGTAAGTTGCGGCTGCGCCGGCAACGGCTGTTGAAAGGTGGATGGAAAGTTTCATATCATCATCTTCTTTTTACATCCTTGAGGACTATTTTTGTTACTGTGGAAAAATCTGGGATGGCGTCGAAGGGCAGAAGCGGTTCGAGGTCGGAGTTCCACGTTTTCTCGTATCCTGCCAGGTTCTTTGCAAACGTTTCATAATCAAAGGTTATTCTATTCGGATACCTTTCCGCAAGTTTCCTGTTGACAATGTCCTCGTCGAACGTAATCCCCTTATTTATCAGGTTTCCCAAGTCGTAGACGTCGCGCGCCTTCGTACGACCGTATATTGCGCGGATTTTTTCCGCATAAATTTCCTTCAGCGTCATGCAATCGATTTTGTCCTTGCCTAGCCCGTAGCCCGCGTTGATTTGCCTAGTCTCCTTCCCGCAGCATACTTCGCCTTTGATGTAGTCGACTATGATAGTCTCGTTCCGGTCTTCCTTTGGGTCGTCTTCGAAGTAGTAGTTGAGCTGATACCTCATTTGCTTTTTCCCCATGTCCACGTCTTTGGCAGGGCCGAAGGTGACGTCGTGCATCGTTTTATTTTCAAGCGAATGGAGGTATGAACTGAAATTCGCCATACTATTTCCTGTAGGGTCCGTGAAGTCTATGTCCAGCGAGAAGCGGTATTCCGAAAAGTAGCATTTGCGCAGCGCAGTCCCGCCCTTGAATACCAATTGTTTGCTAATCTTTTGCTTTGCGATGTCGGAAAGAAATACGCTCAAGGCGTAATCAATCAAGATTGTTCCAATTGGCACCCTGGTTTTATCCGCGATGCGCTGCAGCTCGACTTTGTTCAATAGTTCATCGTCTCCCTTACAATCTCTTCCCGCTCCACGTTCAAAAGCAGCCCGAATTTGGTGCTGTGCTTTCCTTTCGCGCAACGGGAAGGGTCAAGTTGGCGGTATCCTGGGAATTCGGTGTTCTCAAACTGCCACCATAATTCGTTGTGCTTCCCAAGCAAGTCCATGATATAGTAAAGCCGCCTCTGAGTTGCGGAGCTTGCTCTGCCTATCATTTCGGTTGTTTTGTCCCAGTCGATTTTGAATTGGCTTTCTCTTATCAAGTTGGCTGCTTCGGTTATCCCCCCGCATAATTCCGGACGTTCGAAGCAGTCTATTATTGTCTGTTCAATTGAAGCAATCGTCACTGTGCTGTTGTCATATTTTTTTACTATTGTGGATGGCGAGTTGAACTCTTTTTTTTTGATGAAACGGTACGAAGCCCCTCCGAATTGCGTTTTTTCCTTGTGCTTTTGGGAGACGACGAAAACCGTTCGCGGGATTTGGGTTGTAGCTTTCCAGTAGGAAAGGGCGGAGTAATACGACAAGTAGTATGGCTTGGGGGCGATGAAATCCGCTACTGCAAATTCATGCACCATCCAGTCGCCGGCCATGCCGCTTTGGGATGGGTTTAGCATGTACTTCCCGCGTTCTATCCGTTTTACCCGTTTCTTTTTTTCCAGTTTTGAGAGGGTTATGCGGAGGTATTCGTCCGACAGCTTGTTTCCCAATCGTGTTTTTACGTCAGAAATAGTGAAGAAAGGGGATTTGCGTTCTCCCATTGAAAAGAACACCCTGCTTTCCGTGCTATTAAGCGAAAAGCTCTGGTTGTCGTTTATTGAGCCAACCGGGTTTTTGGATGACTTGATTTTTTTGTCCATGGGTATCCCG
>JBAZHM010000075.1:0-6048 GCA_041652355.1 Candidatus Micrarchaeia archaeon
GGCTGCATGTTTTGAGAATACCTTCCTCAAGTTGCGCATTATCTTGTGGCGGTCCATTCCCGGCAGGTAGCGCAAATCTATTTCGAACTTGCAGCGGTCCGGCACGATGTTGACCTTGTCGCCTGCGTGTATTGTGCCGATGCTTATGGTGGGAGGGTGAAGCAGGGGATGTTTTTTGTAGATGAACTTGAACTTTTCCAGGTCGAGTATTATTTTCACAGCCTTGTTTATGGCGTTGTCCCCCAACCACGGGTAAGCGCCGTGGGATTTTTTGCCGAAGACTTCAGCAGTCATGTGCATAAGCCCTTTCTGGGAGACTTTTACTTCGAAAGCGCTGCCGTCAACTACAACAGTATAATCTGGCTTGATTATTCCTTTTTTCAGGAGCGGCTCCAAACCGAACTGGTTTCCTGTTTCCTCGTCCGGCATTGCCGCGATTATCAGGTCGCCCTCAAGTTTTGTCCCGGATTCTGTTAGGCTTCTTGCGGCTTCGATGCACGCGGCAACCTGCATCTTGCAGTCCTGTACCCCGCGGCCGAACATCTTCCCATTCTCAATTTGGGCCCCGAACGGGTCGTGCTTCCAGCCTTTTCCTGCGGGAACGGTATCCATGTGGGGAGTCAAAAGCAGCGACTTGCGTTTTGCCTTGCCGCAGCCGCGGAGGGTGCCAACTACGCAAGGCATGTTCTTTTTGAACTGGTAGACTTTGACGTCCAAACCCGCCAAGGCCATTTCATTTCTGACAATGCCCGCTATCTTCCGCTGGTCGCCTGGCGGATTTTCGGAGTTTGTCCGCACGAGTTTCTGTAAAAGTTGCAATGCCCTTTTCTTGTTAGCCATAAGAATCCCAACGGGCGACAAATGCCCACACAACCAGTAAGTGGATGGGGATTTAAGCGTTTTCGGCCCTAATCATATTCCTGCTTTTAGACGCTTCTAAGCCCCTAGGCTTTGGCCGCAAAACAGGATTGAAATCACATTTAAAGGTGTTTGAAAATATGAAGACTTGCTCAAGCTGTGGCTCTGGAACCAGCGACTATGTTACGTTCAAGTGCCCGGCATGCGGAAAGGAAACGCTGGTGCGGTGTGCTGCGTGCAGAAAGAACAACACCAGGTACATCTGCAAGTGCGGCTTCCGCGGGCCTTAATTTTTACAAAGGAGAAGACGGACAGATGCCAAAAGGAAAGGTCCTCGTGGCAGGAACTTTTGACTTTCTCCACCCAGGTCACATTGACTTTTTTTGCCAGGCAAAAAAGCACGGCAATAAGCTTGTAGTAATCGTCTCGCGCGATTCCAATGCAAAAATGATCAAGGGCAAATTGCCGTATTTTTCACAAAAAGAAAGGCTTGCACTTGTCAAGGCGCTTGGGATTGTTGACAACGCGGTCCTTGGCGATGCGGATGATTTTTTTGCTGCAATCCGAAAAGAAAAGCCGGATGCCATTGTCTTAGGATACGACCAGTGGCCGAAGGAAGAAAAAATCAAGGCCGCGCTCCACAGGGCCGGGCTTTGCAAGACCAAGGTGCTCAGGGCAAAGGCTAATTACCCGGAAAAATACAAGTCCTCAAAGATAAGGAAATATTTCGAAAGCATCTGAAAACGTTTTTGGTGATTGAAATGGGCAAAGTTATCTCAGTAATCAAAGTATACGCCGAAGAGGGCGTTGACATCGAGGCGCTTTCAAAGGACATCAGCAAGCTTCCCGAGTGCAACAACGTCAAGGTTGTTGAAATCGCGTTTGGAGCAAAGGCAATCATGGCTTCGTTTGTTTGCGAGGACGCGCAGATGAAGGACTTCGAGGAGCTCGTACGCACCGTAAAGGGGGTTTCCGAAACCCAGTTTGAGGAATCCGGTCTGCTTTAAGTTGGAAGGGCGTAACGCCCTTAAAAGTTCTTTTTCTTTTAATTCTCAATAGCCATAAATAGCAGGCAAACGTACATAGCATACGGGTAACGGATTATGGTTGATGACAGGGTAGACACGGGAATTCCGGGATTTAATGAGCTTTGCAGTGGCGGGTTTGTGCCGCAAAGCCAAGTGCTTCTTTCAGGCGAGGCCGGAACGGGCAAGACTATTTTTTCGCTCCAATACCTTCTTGGTGGCGCACAAAAAGAAGAGCCGGGAATTTACATTACACTTGACGAGCCCGAGGTCAACTTGGCTTGGAACATGCGCAACTTCGGCTGGGATTTCGACCGCCTTGCCCAATCAAAAATGTTTTCAGTTTACCACATGAACGTCTTCAAGGAAGGCAACGTGTTTGAAAAAATCAATTCCGAGATGAGCCAGATCGAGGAGGAAATTGACGCGCTTGGCGCAAAGCGGGTCGTTATCGACTCTGTAACCGCATTCTCAATCTGGACTGGAGACAACCAGCTTTTGAGGCTGATGATGAGCTCGGTGCTTGACCTTTTGCGCCGTAAGCACTGCACTTCACTTTTGCCCTGCGAGGCGCTGCACAACGAGGCAAGCCGGTTCGGTGTCGAGGACTTCCTCTGCGACGCAGTAGTCATGCTATACATGATGCCGCAGATGCGGGCAATGCGCGTAAAGAAGATGCGTGGAACCAAGCACGACAAGCTTATCCACCCGTATGAAATTACCGACAAGGGCATTGTGATTGACGCTAACCAGCAAGTGCTGTGGGAAGCAATCAAGAACAACCAGTAGCCCTTTCTGCTTGTGGGTGTTTCAGCGGAAATTCACAGCCTGACCGGTCTATAACCTTTTCTTTCAACTTTCATTAGCGGCCGCACTGCGCGGCAAGTGCCAAAAATGATTACCGCAATAGAACTTTGCAACTTCAAGACGCACGAGCGCACGCAAGTTGAGTTTGCTAGCGGCACGAACGTGATTGTGGGAGTGATGGGAAGCGGCAAGAGCTCGGTCATGGAAGCGCTGTGCTTTGGTCTTTTTGGCACGTTTCCAAGCCTCAAAAGCCACAAGGTGACGCTTTTGGAAATAGTCCGGGGATTTGGGTCAGAAGACAAGGCAGCTTTTGCATCGGTCAGAGTTGACTTTTCATTTGATGGCGAAAGCTATTCAGTAAGCAGGAAAATATCCGAAGGTGAAAGCGAGGCTTTCCTGAGAAAGAACGGCTCGCTGTTGGAAGGCCCCCAGCCTGCGCGCGTCACAGAGTGCGTTGAGTCGCTGCTCGGGATGGATTATGACGCGTTCGTGCGGACAGCATACTGCGAGCAAAACAAGATTGACCACTTTTTGGCGCTTGGAAAAGGAGACCGCAAAAAGCAGCTTGACGGGCTGCTGGGTCTTGACAGGCTTGAGAAGGCAAGGCAGTCGCTTTCAACAGTGCACAACAACCTTGCAGTTGAAGCGAACGCGCACAAAAAAGACAGCAAGACGCCCGCACAAATACAGGAGATGGAAAAGCAGCTAAATGATGCTGCTGACTCCGCGCTTTTGCTTGAAAAAAATGCGGCAACCATTGCACAAACAGTGATTGCCTGCGCAAACGGCCTGGAAAAGGCGCAAACCGAGCTTGACTATGCAAAAAAAATGCAGGAAAAGTCCAAGGCAATTGACATGGAAATGCAGCGCATTTCAGCAACGGTCGCGGCTTTGCGCATTGAGGCTGCACAGCGCGAAAAAAGAATAGACCAGCTTTCTTTGGAAGGCGCAACTGAAAATCAAGCAGGGCTTGAAGCAGACCTTGCAGCGTCAGCACTTGAAATGCAACGGCTTGAGGTGCGGCTTGTTGAAGCTGCAACAACGCAGGCAAAAGCCCTTTCTGCAACGCAAAAAGCGCAGCGCCTGTCTGTAGAGCTTTCCTTGGCAAAGGCAACGCTATTCCAGATTTTGGAATCGGCAAAATCAAAGGATGCGGCGGAATTTGCGGTCGCCCTTGGGCAGGCTGCTGATAAAAAAGACTTGCTGCAAAAAAATCTCTTCCGATGCCGGGCGCTTTTGGATGCTGCAAGAAAATCCGCCAACGGCCTTGCCTTGGCGGATGCAGAGTGCCCAGTATGCGCAAAGCCGCTTGAACAAAAGGAAAAAGAAGGGCTTTTTGGGAAGCGGCAGGAAGAAGTTAGGCACTACGAGCAGGAGGAAAGGCAAACCGCAGGCGAGCTTACGCTTGCCGAGCGCACCGAAAAGGCATTGCGCAACCTGGTTGACAATGCACGGATACTAGAGGCAAAAATCGAATCAGCTGCAAAGGACTATGCTGAAGCGGTTGAATCTGCGTCTGGAAAAGAACTTGCAGAGGCAAAGGCCGCAGAGGCAAAGGCCGCACTTTTTGCAGAAAGGCAAAAAAACGCAAGCATCACCAAAAAAGCAAGCCTTGCATCTGCGCGTTTGGCAGAGGTAAAGGCACTTGCAGCCGTTCTTTCACGTGCAGCAAACCTGGAAAAGAAAAAGGAATTCTATTTGGAAGAGCTGGAAACGCAGAAAAAAGCAAAAGAATACATAGACGACGCCGGCTTCGCAGCGCTTGAGGCAATACGCACAGACGCAATGCGAAAAGCATACGACGCCAAAGCCGAGCTTGAACGCGCAAATGCGGAAATGACGGCAAAAAGAAAGGACGCGGAAATTGCAAAGGCGGCTGTTGCGGATGCAAAGAAAAAAGCGGACCTGGCAATTTCGCTTGAACAGCGAGCGCACAAGGCGCGCAGCCTGCAAAACGCGCTTGTTGACGTGCAGGAGGGCTTGCGCCAAAGGCTGATTGGCGCAGTGAACGATGCGCTCTCGTTTTCGTGGAAAAAACTCTACCCTTACGCGGATTATTCTTTCGCGCGGCTTTCCCCCCTATCGGACGATTATGCGCTTGAGCTTTGCACTGCAGGCGGCGAGTGGATTGCGGTAGAGCGCGTGTCCGGCGGAGAGCGCAGCACTGCATCGCTTGCATTGCGGATGGCATTTGCGCGCGTACTTGCACCAACACTGGACATGCTCATTTTAGACGAGCCTACACACAACCTGGACTCCGCAGGAGTTGCTGCGCTTTGCGATGCTTTGCGTGCAGGCGCGGCTGAAAAGGCGCGTTTTCGCCAGGTTTTTGTGATAACCCACGACGAGTCGATGCGCGAGGCTGCCGATGGCTCGCTTTACGAATTCTCGCGGTCCAAAGCTGGTGCAGACCCCACGGTTGCGGTTTTGGTTTCAGAACAAGCTTAGAGCCAGTGCGCCTTTCTTAGAGCATAGGCAGAAAGCTCCGCCAACGCAGCTTCAGACGCGGCGAATGATATTTGCTGCGGACCAACAAGCACCTGCGCTTTTTTCAGGGGTTTCTGGAAATGGCTCGCAGTGCCAAGCCTGTTGTTGCCTGAAAGGTATTCTTTGACTATGCCGGTTGCGGACTGGCTGCGCAAGGCTTCAACATAAACCCTGCCGTCTTTTACAAACGGGCCGCGAAGCGGCTTGCTGCGGCTTTTGACAAACAGCGCAACGGATTTTGCGTCGTAAGCCGGCGGGCCGGGGCAGACTTCAACTGTTGGCGCAAAAGCATATGCAAACTCCAAGAGCAAGTACGCGTGCTTTTCATCCGCAAAATGCGCGCGGTCAACAAGTTGGAAGCCCCTGCGCGATACAAATGCAGAAAGCGATTCGCGGGTCTTGTAAAGCTGGGGGTAAAATATATCATCAACGAGCTTTGGCGCTGCTGCTTTTATGCACACAAAATGCGTTCCCCGTTTTTTCAGTGCGAAAACAAGACCGGGCTTGGAAAGCACTTTGGGTTTTTGGAAAAACAATTCCAAGCGCGGATTTTCAAGTGCGGCGCGTGAAAGCAAGATGAAGCTTGCAAGCGCGTCCTGTGAGATTGCCGCTGCTGCGTTGCGGTTTGCGTCAGTCACGTCCACAACTACAAGCTGTGCGCCTGGAAAACGTGCTGCCGCCTTGCGGTCGTCTTGGAAATAGCTGCCTTCAATATCGATTACGGTTGGAAGCTTCCAGCTTGATGAAGCTTGCAATAGGCCGTGCAGGCTTCGGTAGTTGAGCACCAACAGCTCGCACACGTACCCTGAAAACCCGCCGATTTTAGCTTCGGCCCCGTATATCCCGGCGCTTTTGAGCAGCTGCTTGAGCC
>JBAZHM010000076.1:0-6028 GCA_041652355.1 Candidatus Micrarchaeia archaeon
AGGCGAAAGAGTCTTTGAAACGCCATATGCCAAGTTGATGATTGTCCACGGGTCGCGTGCAAATTTACGGATTGTAAGGGTGTTGCCTGCAGAGGACACCGGCATTAGCGTGGCATTTACACGGTCGCCAGAGTCAAGCTGCGCATCCAAAAGCGGGGAAAGAACGCTCACCTGCTTTCCTGCGCGCCGCGATATTAGCGAGGCCATGTTGGATACGTCGTCGTCAGTGCCTATGAAAAGGTTGGTGTGCATCCAGCCGTATTTTCGGTGGTAAACTCCGATGGGCACCTCGCCTTTGTTGATGATAATTTCCTCAGTGCTGGCATCCTGCATCAAAATGTCAATGTCGCCAAGGCCGTACATTGAGCGGGCGATGATGCTTGCAAGAACCGGCAGGTCCTTTTCTGGTGGCGCAAGCTCCGCTTTGATCTTTTCGCATACCAGGTTGTATTTTTCCTCGTTGGACTGACCTTTGCGCGTGCCAAAAGCGCCGGATGTGTCTGAAGGCATGTCCTTTGCGATTTCGTCCTGCAAATAAGAAAAGTAGATGCGGCTGTACGGGCTTACTGACGGCACTTCAATGTGGTAAACCGGCCTGCGTGAAAAGTCGTCAAAATATATTTTTACAGTAGTAAGAACGCTGTTTGACTCGCCCTTGAGCTGATAGGACTCTATCCACTCGGATGCGGGTTTTGGGACTAACCGGTCGGAAAGCTCGGTTTTGAGAGTGACTACCGGGTCTTCTGCGATGTTAAGCGGGTAGTAAAGGTCAACTACGGAGTGCGCTTCCAAAAGCTTGACTATGCGGTCAACTGCGTCAGACGGCCAGTCAAGCCGCTTTGCAGCCTCGCCCACAGTAAGGTCTCCCAGCTTGATAAGGTCAATCAGGTCGTCAATCTTAGTCCGGATCATAGCAAACACTCTTTTGCTCCTAATAGGCCCATTCATTACAATTCTAGGCTATTTCATTGTTTAGGTTTAAGCAGTCTTGAAACCCCATACGCCAACGCGCCTAAATCATGTCCAAGATTATTTTTTCAATCTCGACAACAGGGTACTCGTCTATCCGCGAGCACACGTATTCAAGCGACTTTGCCGAAGAGGAATACACCTCAAAAATCGTGTCTCCTTTGCAGATGCGCTGCTCTTTTTTCACCTTGAGCATGATTCCTGCCTTCTTGTCTGACGGCGCGCCAAGAGCACGGCAAAGCCGGAAAATAGCCTTGTTGTCAATGTGGCCAACCTTTCCGTCCGCTTTTGCTTTTACTGCCCGATGTTCCTTTGACATTTGTATTTGAGAGGGCTTGACTTTCGGATCTCCGCCCTGGGCAGCAATAATCTGGCGGAACTTGCGGTCTGCAGCGCCTGATTCCAGTTGTTTTTTTGCAAGGGCATACGCTTTGTCCTTGTCCATGCTTTTTGCCATCTGGAGAATTACGCTGCTCATGATGATTGCCTTTTCAGCAAGCTGCGGGTGGGATTTCCCGCCATCTGCAAGGATTTCCAAAACCGCGCGCGCTTCTATCGCCGGGCCGATTGCGTTCATTGCAGGCTCCGAGCCGTCAGTGATAATGCAATTGAGACTCATGCCAAGCCGCGAGGATAGCATCTTGAAACTGTTGGCAAGCGAATTGGCTTCCTTCAAGTCGTTTATTTTGCTTCCGCGGCCAACCGGAATGTCCAAAAGAACATACTTTGCGCCTTCTGCTTTCTTCTTTGCAAGTATGCTTGACAAAAGCAATCCCGAAGGGTCAAGCCGCAGAGGGTGGCGCACCTGAATAAGCTTGTCATCTGCAATTGCAATGTTTACCCCGCCGCCCCACACAAGGGCGCCTCCGGTCTTTTTCGCAACATTCTCCACTTGCTTTCGGGTAAGCTCTACCGGCGCAAGCACTTCCATTGCATCCGCAGTGCCGCTTGCCGAGCTTATTGCGCGCGAGGCGGTTTTTGGTATTATTACCCCGCACGATGCCACTATGGGCACTATGAGCATGGAAACGCGGTCTCCTGCAACACCGCCAATGCTGTGCTCGCTTGCAACAATGGAATTCTTTGCAAAGCTCATGGACTCACCAGAACGCACCATTGCCTTGGTAAGGCCGACAATCTCATCAGGTGAAAGGCCGCGGATGTAAACCGAAGTCACGAACGCAGCAAGCTCTGCGGTTGAAAAGTGCTCGACCATCAAGTCGTCAATAATCTGGCCAATTTCTGTTTCCGTAAGCGTGTCGCCGTCAAGCTTTTTTCGAATATAGTCAAGGCTCTTCGGCCGCTGTGCCTTCTCCACGCAAATCTGCTTTCCTTCGCAATCGCCAAGCTTGGACGACACGTCGGCAAACAGGCTGATTTCGTTGGTCTTTACATACTTGTCCGAATAATCTGCAAGCGCAAGCACTTTCTTTTTCCCAAATGATATGAGGATGCGGTCGCCCTTTTCGATGTTGAGCCGCTTTGCAGTCTCGTCATTAAGCACAGCAACGTTTAATCCCGCCTCAATGTCAAAACAGCGGGCAGTGTACGTGTTGGAGCAGCAAGCCAAAGGCATATGACGATTTCCCCTCAAGACTGGTTTGGATGATTATCCGCACGCATTACTGTAGCAGGCAATAAAACAATGACGGGCAATCGTGCTGCCGAGCTGCTTGAGATTATAGCGAACCGAGAAAGTAATCCGAACGAATTCTCCGGTTTTTGCGGTTGCGTCCGCAAAATGGAGGAACGCAGTTCCGAACATACGCTAGAAGCAAAACGCGACTGGATTGCCCGATAACTTTCGCGTTTTGCTGTAAATGCAGCCGCAATGCCGCCGGGCTGCTTTGCAAACCATTAAGAATTCTTACAAGCCCAATAATTTTTGCAATTAGACGTCCAGCCGAAGGCTGATTTGTAGTGCCAGTTGCATAGGACAAAGCATAGGCAAAAAGCGCAACCGGTTTTAACCTTTGCAGGCACAACGAAAATATCCAGCCCAAGGAAGATGATTACCCATGCCAGTTAACTTCGAAGACGTGTTCGGAACAAAGTCAGGAATACCCGTGTCAAGGACAGTGGTAACAGAACCCGGCAAGCCGATGAACGAAGACGACGTCGAGCTTTTACGCATACTCGAAGAGAACAGGCCAAAAATCTGCATCGTAGGAACCGGCGGGTCCGGAAACAACACGCTTAACCGCATACAGGAAGTCGGAGTTGTTGGCGCGCGTTTGGTGGCAATGAACACGGATGCACAGCACCTGCTCAAGACTCGCGCGGACAAGCGCATGATTATTGGAAAGAAAAGAACCAAAGGGCTTGGCGCGGGCTCCAATCCCGAAGTGGGAGAGGCGGCTGCACAGGAATCCGAACAGGAAATCAAGGACATTGTTGGAAACGCCGACCTGGTCTTTGTAACTTGCGGAATGGGCGGCGGGACTGGCACAGGCTCTGCGGCAGTAATTGCACGGGCAGCAAAACAATCTGGAGCGCTGTGCATTGCAATCGTCACAACACCATTCTCATCAGAAGGTTTGAAGCGCAAGGAAAACGCGCAAAAGGGCTTGGAAAAGCTCAAGCGCGAAGCTGACACTACCATAGTGATTCCAAATGACAAGCTTTTGGAATACGTTCCTGACTTGCCCCTTAACGCAGCTTTCAAGGCAGCGGACATGGTGCTTGCAAATGCAGTCAAAGGAATTGCCGAGCTCATCACAAAACCCGGCCTTGTAAACTTGGACTTTGCAGATGTCCGCACCATTCTCGGAGACTCAGGAAACGCAATGATCGGCCTGGGAGAGATGGAAGGAAGCGAAATGCCCGACCGCGTGGTGCAGGCAGCAGAAAAGGCGCTTACTTCACCATTTTTGGATATGGACATTTCAAGCGCCACCAAGGCGCTAATCAACATAACCGGCGGAGCAGACATGACGCTCGGAGAGGCAGAGGCAGCAGTCACTGCAATAAGCAGAAGCATCGCCCCTGACGCGCACATCATAGGGGGCGCGACGGTTGATGACGGGATAAAGAACCGCGGAGTGCGCGTTCTTGCAGTGCTTTCGGGAGTGCGCGAAAAGCAGGTCGCACAGACAACCTCCGAGGCAGTTGAGAATATTGATTTTATTTAATGAATAGACGCAGAACAGGTGTTTTGAAAATATGGACGTTGGCGCAATGGTTTCCGATTTCATAGGCCAGTCAGAGCGCGTGCTAAATGTTACCCACAAGCCAAAGGGCGCGGAGTACGAGCACATCGCAAAAAGCACCGCCCTTGGAATGGCAGTCATTGGCGCCGTTGGCTTTGCCATCTCCATACTCTGGCACTACCTGCGACTTCTCTGAACAAAACATTCATCGGGGGTAAAACCTACATTATGGCATTATACACGTACCGCGTAACAGCAGGACAGGAAAGCATAGTCGCGGACATGCTCTACGAAAAGATACGCAAGTTCAAGCTCCCAGTAAAGGCGCTTGTAGTCTCACCCATGCTCAAAGGCTACCTGATTGCCGAGGCGGACAATGAGTTTGACGCAAAGCAGGCAATCCAGAACGTGCCGCACGTGAAGGGTCTTCTTGCAAACACGATGCAGATTGCAGACATCGCAACGTTCCTTGAAAGCAAGCCAATCGAAGTCATAATCAACCGCGGCCAGATGGTCGAGATTGTCTCCGGCCCATTCAAGGGGGAGAAGGCAAAGGTCGTGCGCGTTGACACTGAAAAAGACGACGTTACGGTGGAGCTCATCGAAGTCGCAGTGCCAATCCCAGTCACAATCAAGCTGAACACGATTCGCGTGCTCCCGCAATAATTATTCTCAAAAGGTGAAATGAAAATATGGCAAATGTTACAGTAAACGCCATGGTAGATGGCGGAAAGGCAACACCCGCACCACCCTTGGGGTCGGCACTGGCACCAACAGGCGTGAACGTGGGAATGGTAGTTGCACAAATCAACGAAAAGACCAAGGCCTTTGCAGGAATGCAGGTGCCAGTCACAGTAGTCGTTGACAAGGGCACGCGCACTTTCGAAATCACAGTGGGCACCCCGCCAATGTCTTCTTTAATCAAAAAAGAAATCGGCATAAAGGAGCCGGTAAAGGAAGAGGCAGGAGCCAAGGGCAAGAAAGTGATTGGAAACATCACAATCGAGCAGTGCGTAAAGGTTGCAAAGATGAAAACCGACGCCACCCTTGCAAAGACGCTCAAGGCGCAGCTTTCTGAACTCATGGGAAGCTGCCTCAGCCTGGGAGTCACTGTAGACGGGCTCAACGCAAAGGAAGCAGGCAAGAAGCTCCGCGCAGGAGACTACGACGCCAGGCTAAAATAAGTCAAAGGCAGCAAACGCCTTTTCCCCTTCTTCTTTTTCAATTTCTTTTCCTGTTTTTTGTTTTCCCCTACTGAAAAGGCTGTTTTTAATCCGCTACTGCGCCTATTCTTTTGCGTGTAAACAGATGAAAAGCAAGAAACCAGTAAAGACAAAGGCGGTTGTTGCAAAGGCCGCGGCAGTAAAGACCCGAACCGTTCCTGCCAAGGCCATGCAGACAATCGCAGTAAGCGGAGCCGCTGGCCGTCTTGGAAAACTTCTTGTTGAGTCTCTTTTGCACAAAGGATTCCGTGTAATCGCGATTGTGCGAAACGACGAAGCAGAGTGGGAGCTTCGCAAGCACGTGTGCAACAACGTCAACGAGAAGTACTGCAAGGTCCACCCAGACCTGGAAATCGTAAAAGACGACCTTGCCAACTCCGACACACTTGCAAAAAAAATCGCTTTTGCTTCTGACTTTGTGCACCTGGCTGCAAAAATAGACTATTCAGCATCGCTTGAGGAAATGAAAAAGGCAAACACTATGTCAACAAACGTTGCAGCAGATGCGTGCAAGAAAATAGACGCAAGAATGATTTTCATCTCCTCAACAAGCGTGACGCGAAAAGAATCCAAGGAACCAATCAACGAGGACGCCGCGGTAAACCCGATTAACAACTACGGCAAAAGCAAGGCGCTTGCGGAAGCTGCTGTAAGGGAATCGGGCACTGCGCACGTCATCGTCAGGTT
>JBAZHM010000077.1:0-5192 GCA_041652355.1 Candidatus Micrarchaeia archaeon
TTCCTTGCCATTGCCTTTTCCTTTGTCTTTTTCTTCCTCTTTTTTTCTCTGCTGTGCAACAGCCTTTGGAACTGCCTTTTCTGCGCTCTTGGAGTCGGATTCAAGAGGCCTCATGCTTGGGAAGAGTATGACTTCCTTGATTGAAGGGGAGTCAGTAAGGATTATTGCCATGCGGTCAATGCCGATTCCCATGCCTCCTGTTGGCGGCATCCCGTATTCCATCGCCTCAAGGAAGTCCTCGTCAAGCGGCATCGCTTCGGCATCCCCGCCTGCAAGCTCGCGCGCCTGTTCCTCAAGCTTTTGCCGCTGGAAAACCGGGTCGTTGATTTCCGAGTATGAGTTTCCGCACTCGCCGCCTCCGATGAACAGTTCGAAGCGCTCTGCAAGCCGTTCGTCCCCGCGCTTTTTCTTTGCAAGCGGGCACATGAATCCCGGAAAATCAATGAGGAACGTGGGTTGCACAAGTTCGGGCTGGACGTACTTGTCAAACAGCGCGTCAATTACGTGGGCTCGGTTTGGAATCTGGCAAACTATGTCATGCTTTTTTGCAGCAGCAACAGCTTGCGCATCCGTAGTCCAGGAAAGCACATCTTCTCCTGCCTTTTCTTTTATTGCGCCAACAAGCGAAACAACCCTGAAAGGCGCCTCGAAGCTGATTTCCTTTTGCCGGAACTGGATTTTCTTTGTGCCATGGATCTTTTGCACGATGTGCCCGAGGATTCCTTCGGTAAAGCGCATGCAATCATTGTAGTCCCAGTATGCGGAGTAGAATTCCACTTGCGTAAATTCCGGGTTGTGCGTTGAGTCAATGTCTTCATTTCGGAAGTCCTTTGAAAACTCGTAGACGCGCTCAAGCCCGCCCACGATAAGGCGCTTTAGGTAAAGCTCGTTTGCAATGCGCAAGTACAGGTCCGTGTCAAGCGCGTTGTGGTGCGTAATGAATGGCCGCGCTGCTGCCCCGCCGTAAAGCGGCTGCAAGATTGGCGTCTCGACTTCGAAGAAATCCTGCTTGTCAAAGTATTCGCGCATTGCGCTTACCATTCGGGAGCGTGTGATTGCAATTTTTCGCGACTCCGGGTTCATGATAAGGTCCAAGTAGCGTTTGCGGTAGCGCGTCTCGGTGTTTTCCAAGCCGTGGAACTTTTCAGGAAGCGTGCGAAGCGACTTTGCAAGCATTTCCCACTTGTGGATTCCAACTGAAATCTCGCCTTTCTTGGTCTTCGTGACTTTTCCTGCCACTCCGATAATGTCCCCCAAGTCTGCTGATTCAAACTTCTTGATTTCATCCGCGCCAACGTCTGCTTCGCTTGCGTAGACTTGGATCCGGCCCGAAATGTCATCAATTGTTGCGAACACGAGCTTTCCAAACGAGCGCATCTGCATTATGCGGCCTGCAATCGAAACTTCCTTTCCTTCAAGCGAATCGTAGTTGTCCTTGACCTGCTGTGCTTTGTGCGTTCGCAAAAAAGTGTATGGGTATGGGTTGACGTTCTTTGCAACCAGCTCGTCGAGCTTTCTTTTCTTTTCGGAATCGTAATCAGCAGCCATAAGGAATTACCTCTGTAAATTAGGGTACAAATTGCATATTATGAGTGCAGGAAAGGAAAGATAAATGCACTGGGAAACTATCCCTATCCCATTTTAACCTTAAACAGCGATAATTTGTTTCTCATGGCTCAGGCAGAAATCAACATAGGCACGATAGGCCACGTCGACCACGGAAAGACCAGCCTGGTGCAGGCGCTTACCGGCAAGTGGACGGACACGCATAGCGAAGAGCTCAAGCGCGGAATCACAATCAAGCTCGGCTATGCCGATGCGTCGTTTTACCGCTGCGTAAAGTGCAGTGCGCCCCAGTGCTTTTCGATGAAGCAGGAGTGCCCCGTGTGCAACAGGAAAACCGAGCGCATGAGAAAAATATCTTTTGTAGACGCGCCCGGCCACGAGACTCTCATGGCAACGGTCATTGCAGCAAGCTCGATTATTGATGGCGCACTATTCCTTATTGCAGCAACTGAAAAATGCCCGATGCCCCAGACTGTGGAGCACTTGGCAGTGCTTGAGGCTGCCGGAATCAAGAATGTAGTAATCGTGCAGAACAAAATTGACCTGGTTAGCAAGGAACGCGCGCTTGAGCACTACAAGGAAATCAAAGCATTCCTAAAGGGCTCTTCTTATGAGAACTCGCAAATCATCCCGGTTGTTGCAAACCAGGGCATCAACCTTGACGCGCTCATACAGGCAATTGAAAAGGACATTCCCACTCCAAAGCGCGAGCCTTCGGACTCGCCGATTCTTTATGTTGCGCGCAGCTTCGACGTCAACAAGCCCGGCACTGACATTGGCGCAATTCACGGCGGCGTAGTAGGCGGCTCGGTTATCCGCGGCTCGTTCAAGCCCGGCGACGAAGTGGAAATACTTCCCGGCCCGGCAAAAAAGAAAAAGGAAAAAACAAGTTACATCAAGCTCAAGACAAAAATAATTTCATTGCACGCTGGTGCAGAGCAGTTAAAGGAAGCAACTCCGGGCGGGCTTATTGCAATGGGTCTTGAAGTGGACCCGGCAATTTCAAAAGCTGACTCGCTTGTAGGATGCACGGTTGGCCTTCCTGGAAAGCTGCCGCCTCTTTTGGACCGCATAAAAATCAAGATCACTCCCCTTAGCCGCACCATGGAAATATTTCCTGCAGGCTTAGGAAAAGACGAGCCGCTTGTCCTTGGAATCGGCACCAACACCACAGTTGGCTTTGTTGAGGACAAGAAAAAGAACATAGTCGAGCTCAAGCTTCGCAAGCCAGTGTGCATTGACGCAAGCTCAAAGATTGCTGTGATGAGGCAGGCGCAAAAGCGCTGGCGACTATACGGAACTGCCTGCCTTGCGCAATAAGGTGCTTTTGATGCCTTTGTCCCCAAAGGTAATCTCGTTTGACTTGGATGGCACCTTGGTTGACATGGATTTTGACCTCTACTTATGGTTCGAGGAACTTCCGCGGCTTTATTCAATCCAGCACAGCGTCAGCCTTGATGAAGCCAAAAGAATAATGCGCGCAGAATACGATGCAGTCGGATTCCAAAAGCGCGAATGGTACGACCTGTGCTTTTGGATAGACCATCACAAGCTTTGTGTAAACCCCCGGGACGTCGTCAAGGATTTGAAGCAAAAGATAACAGTCTTTCCTGATGTAATTCCCGCCCTTTCAAAACTCAAGTCTCAAAATAGGCGCATGGTGGTGTTTTCCAACACGCCGAAGATGTTTCTTGACATTAAAAAGAAAGTCGATGGGCTCGAGGGGTTTTTCGAGCGCACCATCTCGGTGTATTCTGATTATGAAAAAATCAAATCCAACGAGGGTGTGTTTGTGCGCCTGGCAAGCGAGCTTGGCGTAAAGCCTTGTGAGATACTGCACGTTGGAGACTCGTACCGGCTTGACTACGAGCCTGCGCTCAGGGAAGGGTGCGACGCGTTGTTTTTGGAAAGAAGGCCCGGCGTTAGTTTTGACACTCCGCCAGCAAACGAAAGGATAAAAAAAATAAAAACACTCGGGGAAATTGAAAAGTACCTTTCGGATTGAATACTCCTCCCCTACTTTCCAACCATCTCAAGCATCTTCTGGATCTTCGGCTCGTTGTCAGACCCGCTTGAGTCTATTCTTTTCAGCACTCCCTTCTTTTCGTAGAATTCCACAAGCGGCTTGGTGTTCTCTTCGTAGACTTTGATGCGGTTGCGGACGGTTTCGGGGTTGTCATCCGAGCGCGTAATCAACTGCGAGCCGCACTTGTCGCAGGTTCCTTCCTTTTTTGGCGCTGAGAAAAGCAGGTTGTAAACGGCTTTGCACTTGGGGCAGCTTTTGCGCGAGGAAATCCTGCGCACGATTTCATCCTCGGCAAGCTCGACGTTGAATACGATGTCGATTTTTCCCTGTGGCATCTTTTCAAGCGATTTCGCCTGCGCAAGCGTGCGCGGAAAGCCGTCAAGCATGAAGCCGTTCTTGCAGTCATCTTTGCTGATGCGCTCTGCAACAAGCGCAGTCACCAAATCATCGCTTACAAGCTGGCCCGCAGTGAGTATCGCCTCGACTTTCTTTCCCAATTCGGTCTTTGCAGCAACTGCTGCGCGAAGCATGTCCCCAGTTGAGACATATGCCAGGCCCGCGCGCCGCGCGACAACCTGGCCAAGAGTCCCCTTGCCCACTCCGGGCGCACCGAGTAAGATTATGTGCTTTGCCACAGTATTCATCTCACCTACTTTACTGATTTACGTTTCTTGCCCTTCTTTGATTTAATCTTTTTCCCGCCCTTTTTTTCAGGCTTTGCCTTGAGCAGATAGTACCCAATAGCGATGATTGCTGCCAGCGCGACGATTCCAAACAGGATGTTGTTGTTTGATGCGCCGGCTGTTGAGGCATTATTGGCAGGTGTTGCCTGGCTATTGGTTGCCACAGCAGTCGGGTTGATTGGAGTTGCAGCAGCTGTTTCAGCAACTGCCTGGATGGGCTTGAGTGCGTTGAAAACAGATGTGCTTACTCCTTTCATGCTTGCAAAGCCATCCTTTGAGACGAACGGACCTGAGTAGGCATTGAAAACTAACTTGGCTGTGTTCCCCTGCTTGGAGTAGTCGAGTGTTTTGGTGTAGTTTTCGTACCCGCCGCGAACCGGTGCGATATCCGTAGTGACTTTGAACCCTTCAGGGAATTCAAGGTTGATTATTGCTTTGTAGTATACTGTCGGCCCGAGGTTGAAGTCGTATGTGCGTTCGGTTGCCGACGCGAGATACTCAGGCACTTCCAGGTCAGTCCCGTCGTATTTTGCTATTGTGATCTTGTTGCCCTTGGCAACTGCAAGCAATGGGCAGTCGAAGTCCATTTTTACCGTGACGTTTCCGTTGGCGTTCAAATCAGAACCGGTGTATTCGAGGTTTTTGTAGTCTTTGCAAAAACCCTCAGCAGCCGGTTGCATCGAAGCGTCGATTTGTTCCTTGCTCGACGAACTGAAGAACGCCTGGTATGCGCCGGCGTTGTACTTGTCCTTGAAAACCGTTATGTATGTGACGTGGACCGTTCCGTTCTGGAACACTTTGAGTTTCGCCACCGTAGTCGTGTTTCGTTCGCCGCCGGCTGTGGGGATTTTTTGAGTTGCGTTGCTGCTCATAAAACGCAGCACCGGCACGTCCCTTTCATTCCAGGGGATGCTCCC